>JAILGO010000022.1 GCA_024696725.1 Eubacterium sp.
CCCGAGTGATTTCCGCCCTCTATTATAACCTCGCGGTAGCCGTCGGGAGAGAGCGCGTATCCCCTTTTAAGCCTTTCGGCGTTGATTACCCCGTCCCTGTCTCCGCGTATATACACTACGGGGAATTCCGCTCCGCTCAAATCCGTATTCGGATACGAGGCAAGCAAAAACAGCCCCGAGTAATTATCGGTATGCTTAGAAGCGCACTCCGCCGCGGAAAGCCCTCCGAGAGAATGTCCCGAAAGATAATAGCGTTCATATTCGTACTGATTTCGGATTCGCTCTGCCTTTTCGGTTCCGAGCAGTGAAAGCATCATCGGCATTTTTATCAGGAAGCAGTCAACGCCGTTCTCTGCGAGCGTGCTCATAAGCGGCGCGTAGGCGGTTACTTCTACGTTCGCTCCGGGATAGAATATCAGCGCGTTTTCTTTTCCCTCTCCGTCGAAGAAATAGCCCTCTTTTATCTCTGAGACCTTTACGGCGTCGCTGTCGCTCAGGTATTCTCCGACGTCAGCGGCGCGGTAATAACCGCCGAGGTATACTCCCGTTACAAGCCCTAAAACCACGATTAAAGCAATAAGTATTACAAAAATTATTTTTATCAGCTTTTTCATATAATTACCTCTTTTCCGTATTATACTACTATTCATAGGAATAGAAAAGAGTTAATTAAAAACAGTTTCATGTCAACAGCTTTAAATTTAAAGTCCGAACTTTTGGACTCTGAGCCGTTATCCCGTTTACTTTTCAGATAATTGATGCTACAGTATTATCGGACGGGGGGACGGCTCCATTCGTTTTTGGCTTTCCAACCTTTATCCTCACCTTCACTCTTTATTTTTCTGTTCCCCGTCCGTTGCTTTTTATGTTCTTTCATTCTCCTTCTTATGCGGCTTCCCTCGGGGAGCCGTTTTTACTGCGTTTCGGTCGAGAATAAATGGGTGAAATTCTTGATTTTCAACTCCCGATATGATAAAATATTATAATCTTTTTTCAGAAATCTTTCTTCAAAGGAGTACAAGCTATGAAAAAATACGCAATCGCAACAGTAACCAGCATGGGACTCAGGATTACTCCTCAGGACCGTATGGCTGTTCAGAACAGTAATATGTTTTATCTTCAGGCGACCTCAGCCGAGAGCAACGTTTTAAACGTCGCTTCAAGTCTCGGAAGAGAGTGCCTCGTTATGACAAAATTCGTCGAAGGCTCGCCGATGGCTGACTTTATCAAGCGCCAGCTCCGCGCGCGCAATATGCGTTTCGAGGGAAAGGACGTGCCTCAGGGCGGTCCGTGGGGATACAGACATCAGTTCAATATCGCCGATTCGGGCTTCGGTCTCAGAGCGCCGAGAGTATGGAACGACCGCGCGGGCGAGGTAGGAAGAACTCTGTGCGCTGACGATTTCGACCTCGAGCGGATTTTCGCTCAGGAGGGCGTAAGCATTCTTCACCTTTCGGGACTTATCGCGGCGATGAGCGAGGAAACCACAAAATGCTGTCTTGAGGTTGCAAGGGTTGCGAAAAAATACGGCACTCTCGTAAGCTTCGACCTCAATTACCGCGCAACCTTCTGGAAAGGACGCGAGGAGGAGCTCAGCAAGGCGTTCCACGAAATCGCTTCCGTAGCCGATATTCTCGTAGGCAACGAGGAGGACTTCCAGCTCTGTCTCGGCTTCAGGGGCCCCGAAGCAGGAGGTAAGGAGCTTGCCTCAAAGATTGACCGCTTTAAAGTAATGATTGAACAGGTCAGAGAAAAATATCCTCAGGCGAGAGCGTACGCTACAACTCTCCGTCAGGTCGTTTCCGCCAACGAGCACCTCTGGGGTGCAATCCTCTTTGCTGACGGCGAATGGTATATTGAAGAGCCGCGACCGATTCAGGTTATGGACCGTATCGGCGGCGGCGACGGCTTCTCGGGCGGTCTTTTATACGGCGTGCTTAACGGCTGGACTCCCGATAAATGGCTTCAGTTCGGCTGGGCGAGCGGAGTGCTCGCGGCAAGTAGCTTAAACGACTACGCCGAGCCTGCGGACGAAAAGCAGGTATGGGATATTTATAAGGGCAACGCCCGAGTTCAGAGATAAAATATAAAGGAGAAAAAGCTATGAAAAAAGCAGATATCGGATTAATCGGTCTCGCCGTAATGGGCGAAAACCTCGTTATGAATATGGAGTCCAAGGGCTTCACCGTTGCGGTCTTTAACCGCACCACCTCTAAGGTCGATAACTTTATTAACGGACGCGCAAGCGGAAAGAATATTATCGGCTGTCACAGCCTCGAGGAGCTCGTGGCTAATCTTGAAAAGCCTCGCAAGGTCTTTATGATGATTAAGGCGGGTCCTTCGGTTGACGCAATGATTGATACCCTCCTTCCGCTTCTTGAGGACGGCGACATAATTATCGACGGCGGTAACTCTCACTTCCCCGACACAATCAGAAGAACGGAATACGTCGAGTCAAAGGGCAAGCTCTATATCGGCACGGGTGTATCCGGCGGCGAAGAGGGCGCGCTCAAAGGTCCGAGTATGATGCCCGGCGGCTCTCCTGCAGCGTGGGAGTACGTAAAGCCTATTTTACAGGGAATCTGCGCTAAGGTTGAAAACGGCGAGCCCTGCTGCGACTGGGTCGGAGAAAACGGCGCAGGTCACTTTGTAAAGATGGTTCACAACGGCATCGAATACGGCGATATGCAGCTTATCTGTGAGGCGTATCAGCTTATGCGCGACCTTCTCGGTATGAGCTACGACGAGATGCACGAAACCTTTAAGCAGTGGAACGAAACTGAGCTTGACAGCTATCTTATAGAAATTACCCGCGATATTCTCGCCTATAAGGACGAGGACGGCTCTCCTCTTGCCGAGAAGATTCTCGATACGGCAGGTCAGAAGGGTACGGGAAAATGGACGGGAATCGCCGCTCTCGACGAGGGCGTTCCGCTTACGCTCATCGGCGAGGCAGTGTTTTCAAGATGCCTCTCCGCAATGAAGGAGGAGCGTGTTGAAGCCGCTAAGGTATTCGACAGAAAGATTCCCGCGTTCGACGGCGACAGGGCGGAAATGGTTGAAGCTATCCGTCAGGCGCTCTTCGCTTCAAAGATTATCTCATACGCTCAGGGCTATACCCTTATGCGTACCGCGGCGGCGCACTACGGCTGGAATCTTAACTACGGCGGAATCGCGCTTATGTGGCGCGGCGGCTGTATTATCCGTTCCGTATTTCTCGGTAAAATCAAGGAGGCGTACGACGCCGACCCCGAGCTTAAGAATCTTATTCTCGACCCGTATTTTAAGGATACTATCGAGAAGCTCGTTCCCGCGTGGCGCAAGGTTGCGGCAGCGGCGGTTCAGTACGGCGTACCCGCACCTGCTATGACCTCGGCGCTCAGCTACTTTGACGGCTACACGACGGAACGCCTTCCCGCTAATCTTCTTCAGGCACAGCGCGATTACTTCGGCGCTCACACCTATGAGAGAACCGACGCTCCGAGAGGCGAGTTTTTCCACACTAACTGGACGGGTCACGGCGGCGACACCGCGGCTTCAACATACAATGCGTAATATAAAGCTTATCGCTCTCGACCTTGACGGAACTCTTTTAAATTCGGATAAACAGCTTTCAGCGGAAAACGCGAAAGCGCTTGAAAAAGCGGCGAAAGCGGGTATTGAAATAGTTCCCGCGACGGGACGCTTCTTTCGCGGAATGCCGGAGCTTATCCGCTCGCTTTCCTATGTAAACTACGTCATTTCGATAAACGGCGCTCAGGTTTACGACGTGAAGCGCGATAAAACCGTCTGCGCTTCGGAAATACCGTGGGAGCGCGCGGTTACCGTTATGGACAGGCTCGACCGGCTCGACGTAATCTACGACTGCTTCCAGGACAGCTGGGGATGGATGACGAAGGAGCTTTACGACAAGGCGGAGCAATACGCCGCGCATATTCACAGTCTTGAAATGATTCGCGGGCTGAGAACGCCCGTGCCCGACCTTAAGGAATGCCTTAAGGAGCGCGCGCACGGAGTACAGAAAATTCAGGTCTTTTTCCGCGATATGAAGCTTCGTGAAGAAATGCTTAAAGGGCTTCCCGTTGAGTTTCCCGACCTCGTAGTTACTACCTCTATCGTAAATAATATTGAAATAAACAGCCGCGAAGCGACTAAGGGCGTCGCGCTTAAAAAGCTCGCCGCGGCGCTTGATATTCCGCTCTCTCAGACTATGGCGTTCGGCGACGATTTAAACGATATTACGATGCTCAGCGCTGCCGGAATCGGCGTAGCTATGGAAAACGCGGACGGCGAAGCGAAAAGAGCGGCGGACTATATTACGGACAGCTGCGACGACAGCGGCGTAGCAAAAGCGATTAATCTTCTTCTGGAGAATAAACTATGAAAGATATTTATCTGATTGCAAAAACGGATAACGGCTTAACTCAGGAGGAAATAAAAGCCGCCCTTCTTAAATCCCTCGGGGGACGCTCTTTGAAGAAGGTTCTTATTCTTCCTCCCGATTTCACCCGTTTTCATTCAAACGCGGGATATATTACGAACGTGTACTGGCACGCGCTTACAGAGCAGGGCGCGCAGGTTGATATTATGCCGGCGCTCGGAACTCACGTTCCCGTAACCGAGGAGCAGTGGAACGCTATGTTCGGCGATATTCCCTTTGAAAGAATGCTCGTCCACAACTGGCGCAGCGACGTCGAAAAGCTCGGCGAAATTCCTGCGGCTTTTCTTTCCGAAATAACCGAAGGACTCTGGACCGAGCCCGTAAACGCCGAGGTTAACCGTCTTGTGCTGGACGAAAGCTACGACCTTATTATCTCCCCCGGTCAGGTAGTACCTCACGAGGTTATAGGAATGGCTAACCATTCGAAAAACCTCTTCGTAGGCGTCGGCGGAAGCGAGATGATTAATAAATCGCACATGGTCGGCGCGGTCTACGGTATGGAGAGAATGATGGGTAAGGATTTCACCCCCGTAAGAAAAATGTTCGACTACGGTATGGAGCATTTTCTCAGCGGGCGGCCTATTATGTTCGTTCTTACGGTAACCACCGCTCCGGGCGGTAATATTCGCACTCACGGGCTTTTTATCGGCGAGGGAAGAGAATGCCTTACCAACGCCGTAAAACTCGCTCAGAAGAAGAATATCGACTTCGTAGAGCACGGTCTGAAAAAGTGCGTGGTCTATCTTGACCCGTCGGAGTTCAAAAGCACCTGGCTCGGCAACAAGGCGGTTTACAGAACGAGAATGGCGATGGCTGACGGCGGCGAGCTTATTATCCTTGCGCCCGGCGTTGAGCGCTTCGGCGAGGACGATAAGGTCGACGAGCTTATAAGAAAGTACGGCTACCGCGGAAGGCTTCACACGCTCGAGCAGTTCAGAAATCCCGAAAACACCGACCTTCAGGCTAATATGGGTGCCGCGGCTCACCTTATCCACGGCTCGTCCGACGGAAGATTTACCATTACCTACGCCGTAAAGGAAATCACAAAAGAGGAAATTTCCTCGGTAGGTTTCAACGCAGCGAACTATGACGAGCTTATAAAAAAATATAACCCGAATAAACTGAAATACGGCTATAACGAGGTCGACGGCGAGGAGATATATTATATTCCGAACCCCGCTCTCGGTCTCTGGATTAACCGTGAAAAATTCGAGGAATAGATTAAAGGCATCGGACGTCCCGTTGCCTTTGGCTCTTTTTATGATATAATTACCGTATAGAAAACTACGGAGGATAAGCTATGGGAAAATTGAAAGTGATTTTTATGGGACAGGGAAGTCTGCGCTTCGTAACGCCCGAAAACAAGGTGATTTACGTCGACCCCTATGCAGGAAAAAACTACGATTCGGCGGCAGATTTAATCCTCGTTACCCACGCGCATTTTGACCACTGTCAGACGGATAAAATAAAAAAGCGCGCCGAAGGCTGTAAAATCATTACTCAGAATGAGGCGCTTGAGGGCGGAACGCATCAGACCTTTGAGCTTGGCTTTGTAACCGTCGAGGCGGTTGAGGCGGGCAATAATAAAAACCACAGCATTAAGGAGTGCGTCGGCTATCTTCTCACCTTTACCGACGAAACGACGGTTTATATCAGCGGGGATACCTCTAAAACAAAACAGATGGAAAGCCTTGCAAAAAGGAGGATTGATTACGCCTTCTATTGCTGTGACGGAGTTTATAATATGGGAATGGACGAGGCGGCGGAGTGCGCGGCTATCGTCGGTGCAAAGCACGATATTCCCTACCATAACGCGCCCGGAAATATAATCACCCATTTCAATAAAAAATCAGCGCTGAAATTCAAATCCGACAATCTTCTGGTCCTCGACCCCGGAAAAGAATACGAGCTATAAAAAAACGCCCCCGGCTGAGGGCGTTTTTTATCGTTATTCAGGCTGAACCGCGGTATATTCCGTTACGTTTAAAACGGTCTCGCCGTCAATCTGCGCAGCGCAGGGACGCGAGAATTTTACGGTAATCTCGTTACCCGTAATTACCTTTACTATGTCCGTTTTAGCTAAATGCTCGCCCTTGAAAATTGAGGGGAAAGCCATAAGCGCCCTGAGCTTCGATTTACAGTGATAAACTACAACAGTCAGCTTATCGGAAAAGCGGTCCTGGTTCGGCGCCATATTCATTCCTCCGCCGTAGTATTTTCCCTTCATCGTAGGCGCAATCCATACGTTGTCGAATTCATATTTTGTTCCGTCAACCGTAATTTCGGCGCGGCAGGGCTTAAAGTGGAAAAGAAGTCCCTTGATGGCAATACCCGAGTAGTTGATTTCCTCCTTCGGATTTGTTTCTTTAATCTTGTCCGCAACCTCACAGCAGTAGCCGTCTATTCCGAAGCCCATATTGTTGATAAAAAGCCGTTCAAGTCCGTTGACGTAAACCGTCGGGAGTTTTTCGAGATAAGGGTTAAGAAGGACCTCCTCGCCCGCTTCCTTTCCGATATCGTGAAGGAAGTCGTTACCCGTTCCGCAGCCGAAAAGGTAAATATTATTCTTAATCTCAACGCCCCTGACCGCGTTTATAAAATAGTTTACCGTTCCGTCGCCGCCGACGAGTACGACCTCGTCATCGGCTTCAAGCTTACTGAGATAACCGGGA
>JAILGO010000030.1 GCA_024696725.1 Eubacterium sp.
TACAAAATAAACGGCTTATTGAAAACGGCACGGAAATGGATTATAATATAACAAAGGCGGTGATTATATGAAGCTTACAGTTATCGGCGGCGGCGGAGTTCGCTCTATGTTTCTCGCTAAAAGCATCGCTCAGCGCGCTGCGGAGCTTAACATAGATAAGCTTGTATTTACGGATATTGATTTAAAGAAGCTTAACATTTACGGAAAAATGGCTAAAGAGGTGGCGGCGCGCCTATGTCCCGAGCTTGAATTCGAGCTTACTGACGACGCAGTAAACGCCGTTATCGACGCTGATTACGTTATAACTACAATACGCGAGGGCGGAGACGGGATGAGGGTACGCGACGAGAGAATCGCGCTCTCACACGGAGTGCTCGGTCAGGAAACCACGGGCGCCGCAGGTTTTTCTTTCGCTATGAGAAGCGTATACGCTTTAAAGGATTACTGCGAGCTTATAAAGAAATATGCGAAGCCCGACTGTAAAGTATTTAACTTTACAAATCCGGCGGGCGTTGTAAGCCAGACGCTCAGGGATATGGGGTATGATTTTACATACGGAATCTGTGATGCTCCGTCAGGTATGCTCAGAAGCTTTGCGCTTCTCTACGGAGAGAATGAAAACGCCGCGAAGGGTGAAATCTACGGACTTAACCACCTGAGCTATTTCTATTCCGTTAAGATTAACGGGAAGGAAATGCTCGGCGAAATCATAGATAACGACGAGGCGTACTCTAAAACCGATTTACGCTATTTCGACAAGAAGCTTTTAAAAGAGAGAAACGCGATACTAAACGAATATCTCTATTATTTCTATTACCGTGAAAAAGCGGTAGCTAATATTCTTAAGGCTGACAAAACGCGCGGCGAGCAGATTTGTGAAATCAATGAAAAAATGACCGAAGAGCTTTCGGGCATTGACGTCGAAGCGGATTTTGAAAAGGCGCTTAAAATATTCGAGCATTGGTACGGAATCAGAGAAAGTAATTATATGGCGAGCGAAACGGGCGTTAAGCGCACGGAGCCGTGGCGCTTCGATATATACAGCAAGGACAGCGGCGGTTACGCGGGCGTTGCGCTTAAGTTCATAGAAATCGCGAACAGCGGCAAGAGCGACAGTATGATTCTATGTACGGCAAACAACGGCGCGATACCCACACTCAGAGACGACGACATAGTTGAAATCACCTGTGACATCACTAAAGACGGAGTTATACCTCACAAGGTGGAAAATCCCGACGAGCAGAGCCTTGAGCTTATACGCCGCGTTAAGATTTACGAGCGTCTTGCATCTAAAGCCATAAGAGAAAAAAGCATTCAGAGCGCCGTCGAAGCGCTTACGCTTCACCCTCTTGTTAATTCATATTCGCTTGCCGAAGAGCTCGTTACGGAATACCTCGGGCTTAACAGGGCTTACACATCGGACTGGAGGTAAATATGTCGTTTATCGCAGGAGCAGGAAGCTTAAATATAGATTTACTTTACAGCGGTATGGAGCGCATACCCGACGTCGGCGAGGAGCTTTTTTCAAAGGACTTTTCCATTCAGCTCGGCGGCGGCATCCCCGCAACGCTTATTAATCTTTCACGACTCGGTATAAAGACGCGTCTTATTACTCAGCTCGGAGAGGACATGCTCTCGGGCTTTGCAAAAAACGAGCTTGAAAAGGCAGGCGCCGAATACCGTAACGTTTACTGCGGAAGCGGTATTCCGCTGACCGTTACAAGCGCGGTCATACTTGAAGACGACAGGACCTTTTTCAGCTACAGCGGTTACACGGAGCCCGACGGGAAGATGGAGGACGAATTCTTCAATAATGCAAAGGGCGCGAAAATCGTACTTATGCAGGTCGGCGGATACCTCGACGTTTATAAGAAGCTCAGGGAGAACGGTAGTATTCTCGTTCTCGACACGGGCTGGGACGATAGTATGAGCTTTGAGACTTATTCGGATTATCTTGACATAGCCGACTACTACACGCCGAACAGAAAGGAAGCGCTTAAAATCACGGGAGCTTCAACGGTTGACGACGCGGCGGATATTCTTAAGAAATACTTTGACCGCGTAATCGTAAAGCTTGACCGCGACGGCTGTCTCGGCATCGACGGTGAAGAAAAATTTATCGTACCCGAAATCAGCGAATTCGTAAACGTTGACAGCACGGGAGCCGGCGACGCGTTTCTCGCGGGCTTATGCTACGGAATATATCACGGTTTCTCGTTAAGAGAGTCGGTTCTCTACGGAAATATAACGGGAGGAAAAGCAGTTACGGCGGTAGGAGCGCTCGGCGCTTATCTTAACGAAAAAGAACTGCTCGAGGCAGCGGAAAGATACAAATAAAAAAGGACGGCAAGCCGTCCTTTTTATTATACATTTGCGGTATATTCTCCGTATACCCACGCAGATTTACTGTTAACCGACATTTCAAGCGGATATTCGCCGTTATCGCGTTTTTCGCTTATATCACACTTGATTTTCAGGTCTGACGCGGAAATCTTCGTACCTTTCGGCGCGATAATTATCGCCGTGGTTTTACTTAATTCTTTAACCTCTTCGTTTCCGCTTCCGCCGACTATCTCAATGTTATCCTTATTAATTCCGACGACGGTTTTTTCATATTTCTTGTCGTCGAGCGTAACCTTTACGTTAACCGATTCGGGAGTTCCCTTAACGGGAGTAAAGCCCTGAGCGTCGGCAAGGGAGAAATTAAAGGAATTCGTTCCGAGAGTTATTTCGTTAAAGCTTATTCTTCCGACAACCGCCGATTTAACCTCCGCGCTTTCAAGCACGCCCGCTTTAATGCTCGATACCGAATAGCTTACCTTATAGTCGTTCTTTTTCAATACGCTCGGCACGTTATCAAACGCGACCTCGACGGGAAGCACGGTTTCCTTTAAAACGGGAAGCGTAACGGAAACGGTTTTAAGCGAAGCGGAATTATCGCTTTCGGACACCACGGAAAGATATCCCTGTTCTATTCCGCTGCCGTTAAGATTAAGCGTACACTCGTCGTTATACGGCTCGGTAAGCTTTGAGCTTTCGTCAAAATTAATATCCACGTCAACGCTTTCAATTTTATCGACGTAGGTTGTAGGACCGATAATAACGACCTTATCATCGCTTAAAAGAGGCTCGCCGAAGAAATAGCCGTCGGCAACCGCGTTTTTGTCATAATTAAGCTCAAGGTCGAAGGTTTTCGTTTCTTCAACGTCAAAGTATGCGTCGACCGACGCGGGATAAGTTGAAGTAACGGTAAAGTCCTTATTCTTTGATTTATTACTTACGAGAATCGGAACAGACTGCTCCCCTGCTCTGTTGACGTTACTTGTATCGAAAACGATTTTTAAATCGTCCGCAGTAACCTGACCGACTATATACTTAGCGCCGCTTACGGTAACCCTCATCTCTACGGAATCCTTAAGCGTATAATACTTCATTCCGACCTGCTCGGAAAGACTGTCGCTCAAAGAAATCGGAACGTCGACCGTAAAGGTTCTCGTTTCGTCCGTACCGATATTCAGCGAGGTAATTATCCAGACGATAACCGCAAGTATAAGAACGAACGCCATAAGTGATTTATCGTTATTTATTACGCGTCTTAAAAAGACGGAGTTTTTCTTTTTATTCATTACTTTTTAAACCTCCTTGCAAATTTTTTAATGAAGGAGGAGTCCTCAGCGTATTCGTTAGGAATAAACGCATTAATAAGAATGTCGCGAAGCACGCCGCTTGAAATATCCTGTGTTAAATTGCCGTTAGACGCAATACTGATATTTCCCGTTTCCTCGCTTACTACAACTACTATAGCGTCGCTTTGCTGAGTAATGCCGATAGCGGCTCTGTGTCTCGTACCGAGCGACGAGGATATATCGGTATCCCTTGTAAGAGGAAGAATGCAGCCGGCGGCATAAGCTCTCGCGTCTCTGATAATAAGAGCGCCGTCGTGCATCGGTGCCTTCGGGAAGAAAATATTTTCCACAAGCTCCTTAGTGGTCTTAGCGTTTATAACCGTTCCGCTTTCGGTAACGTCGCCGAGAAGCGTTTCGTTTTCAAATACGATAAGCGCGCCCGTTTTACTGTCAGCCATATCGCCGCACGCCTTACAAACCGCGTCGATACATCTGTTCATTTCGCTTATCTCAACGCCCTTACCCGAATTGAGTATTTTAACAATCGGGTTTTTAGCGCCGACCTTACCCATTTCCTCAAGCACGTTACGAAGCTCGGGCGCAAAGAGAATTACGAGAATAACGAGGATATTACCGAACACTGCCCTCAGAATATAGCTTGAAGCGCTCATTCCGAGGAAGGTTACAAGAAAGTACAACGCTGCTATAAAGATAATACCCTTAACAAGCTGCATAGCTCTCGTATCGCGGATAATACGGATAATAACGAAAAGCATTGCCGCAACGAATATTATATCTATTAAATCTATGAATTTAAATGAACTGAAAAGCCCGCGAATCTGATTAAAAATATCGACTACGGAATTACCGAGATTTTTAAAGTACCTGAAACGCAGCGCCAAGTTTAAAAATTCCGAATAAAACATTCTATACTTCCAACCTAACAAAAAATTCTAATATAATAATATCATAAAATCAGTATAAAATAAAGTGATTTTATAACTTTTTTACAAGTTTAATAAATCTGTAACATTCACTTTTAGTATTAAAGCAGCCCATGCTTACTCTTACGGTACCGCCGTCAAGGGTATTAAAATGCCTGTGAGCGAGAGGAGCGCAGTGATATCCCGCTCTAACGCATACGCCGTTTTCGGCAAGGTACGCGGCTACGCTTTCACTTGACATTCCCTTAATATTGAAGGACAGCACGGGAAGCATTTCGAAGCTTTTCGGCACGGGAGTATAAAGCACGGCTTTCTCCGTTTCCGCTAAAGAGCGGTATACAATTTCGATTAGTTCGGTTTCGCGGTTCAATACTGACGGCGCGCCTAACGAGTTAATATATTTTATTCCTGCTCCGAGTCCGATTATTCCGGGATTATTCAGCGTTCCCGCTTCAAAACGCTCGGGCGGCTCAACGGGCATTTTATAAGAGAGCGAGCGGTTTCCCGTTCCGCCCTCGGTAAGAGGTTCAAGCCTTACTCCCTTTTTCATTATAAAAAATCCCGTACCCATAGGACCCATAAGGCATTTATGACCCGGAGCGCAGAGAATATCAATATTATCGTCATTAAGATTCAGGGGATATATTCCCGCGCCCTGAGCGGCGTCTACTATAAATCGGATTCCTCTTTTTTTACAAAGCGCTCCGATTTCCCTTACGGGCAGAATTACGCCGAACACGTTGCTTGCGAGAGTACAGACGACAAGCGTGGTATTCCTTTTTATTGCCTTTTCAAAGCTTGCGAGCGTTTCTTCGGGATTGAAGCAGAACGGGGCTACGGAGTAATCTGCGATTAAGCTGTCGCTGAGCTTTTCAACCACGCGCGCGACGCTGTTATGCTCAAGCGAGGAAATAACGATATGCTCTCCGCTTTTCACGCTGCCTTTTATCGCACAGTTAAGCGCCTCGGTACAGTTTTTCGTAAAGACAACGTTTTCCGCGTCCGCGCCGAACATTACCGCAAGCTGCTCTCTTACCGCATAAATTTTATCGGCGGCGCGAAGAGACGCTTTATATCATCCCCGTCCGCTGTTAAATGAATACAAACGCTGGGAAAGCATAACGCTTCGTCGTACCGACAGCGGCTTAGGATATGAAACGGCGCTGTTATCAAGATAAATCAAATCTTATCAACACCGAAATATTCTATATTATTCTCCTTAAGGGCTGAGAGCGCATTATTAAGGCTTTTACCGTCTACCCTTACCGTATAACCGCAGCCCTCGCTTTTATTCGGATTTGAGATACGGGAAATACTGCTTTTAATATTATATCGGTCAAGAATATATACCGAACGGCGGGCGCGCGTTACCGTACCCACCTTTATTTCATAATACATAAATAACACCTCTTTCTATTTTATGCAGAAAGAGGTGCTTTAGCTATTGAGTTATTCCTCGGTTTCCCCGACTATCGTGGCGTCGGTTTCGATATACGCTCCGTCAGGCTCTTCTTCGACAACGGTTGCGTCGGTTTCAACGTCCTGAAGCGCTTCGGCAGTCTTTTTAGCCTCCCTGACTATTGAGCGCACTTCAAAGAACGCTACAAGGTCAAGCACGGCGTAAATAATGAGACCTACGCCTATAATCCGAACGAGCGACTCGGAGAGAGCGGTCGAATTAAGCACGGCGATTACGCCGAATACGATTACCGCGACAGAGCTTAAAAGAGTAAACCATCCGAAGAACAGGCTTCGTCTAACAGTTTTAAGTCCGGTCACGAGATTAATAATTCCCGCGCCGATAATAAAGATACCTATTACGACAACGATAAACGAGATAACCTGTTTATACCTCGCGCAGATAATAATACCGATAATTCCGAGTATTATTCCGCACACGAGAGTAAACGCCGAGCTTCTGTCAAGCAGGTAGTTTATTACCGAAGCAACGGCAAGACTAATAAAAACAACGCCTACCGCGAGCGAGATATACTTTATACATTTATCGGGATAGGCAATAAAGAGAATTCCCGCTACAAAGCCGAGTACTACGGTTACAAGGGATATTCTTTTTATGTGTTCCAGAATTTTCATAATATCACCTATAAATACGGGAGGGCACAGCCCTCCCGGTTTCAGTTATTATTCTTCTTTCGCTGCCTCTTCGATTACCTTCTGGGTAATGTTTTCGGGACATCTTTCATACCTTGCGAATTCGGTAGTGAAGGAGCCTCTGCCCTGAGTAATCTGACGCATAGCGGTTGAGAAGGTTGTCATTTCACCCTGAGGAACCTCAGCAACGATTTCCTGCATTCCGTCGCCTACGGGGTTCATACCGAGAACTCTGCCGCGGCGCTTGTTAATGTCGCCGATAACGTCGCCCATTGCGTCGTCGTTTACGATAGCGGTAAGAGTTACGATAGGCTCAAGAAGAGCGGGACCTGCCTGAGGAATACCGTTCTTATATGCGAGCGAAGCAGCGGTCTTGAACGCCATTTCGCTTGAGTCAACCGGATGGTAAGAGCCGTCGTAAAGAGTAGCCTGAACGCCAACCATCGGATAGCCTGCAAGCACGCCCTTTTCCATAGCTTCTCTGAGTCCCTTTTCTACTGCGGGGAAGAAGTTCTTAGGTACGGAACCGCCGACAACTCTCTCGCCGAATACGAGCTCGTCGCTGTCGCAGGGTTCAAATTCAATCCATACGTCACCGAACTGGCCGTGTCCGCCGGACTGCTTCTTATGTCTTCCCTGAACCTGTACTTTCTTACTGATTGTTTCTCTGTATGCAACGCGAGGCTGAATAAGAGTAGCGGAAACCTTGAACTTTTCCTTCATTTTTGAAAGACATACGTCGAGGTGCTGCTCACCGAGACCTGAAAGAATCGTCTGACGGGTTTCGGTATTATTAGCGAACGTGAGCGACGGGTCTTCTTCAATAATCTTATTAACTGCGTTAGCAACCTTTTCCTCTTCGCCCTTCTTATCGGCAACGATTGCCATCGAGTAAGTAGCGTTAGGAATATCAACGCTTTCAAGAGTTACGGACTTGCCCTGAGCGCACATTGTGTCGCCCGTCTTGAAGGTTGAAAGCTTAGCAATAGCGCAGATATCGCCGGCAGCGCATTCCTTGATGTCGGTCTGCTTACTGCCGAGAGTATTGATAAGCTTACCGATTCTTTCGTCGTCGCCTGTTCTTGAATTGGTAACGGTAGCGCCCTGAGTGATTGCGCCGCTTACTACCTTGAAGTAGTTAAGCTTACCGATAAACGGGTCTGCAACAGTCTTAAAGCAGATAGCTGCAAGCGAGCCGTCGTCAGCGCCGTCCTCAGCCTTAGGAGCGGGAGCGCATTTTACGATAAAGTCAAGAAGAAGGTCAACGCCAACGCCCGTTAAGCCCGAAACGGCGAATACGGGAACGATTGAGCCCTCGGCAAGACCGATTGTAAGGCCCTTAACCTTATCGTCGTGAGTAAGCTCTTCACCCTCGAAGAATTTTTCCATAAGTTCGTCGTCGGTACCTGCGACAGCCTCGTTAAAGGCTTCCTTAAGGTCCTCGATTTCATCAGCTGCGAGTGAAGCTTCCTTCTTATGTACGCCGTCATAGGTATATGCCTTATCGTCCATAAGGTTATAGAAGCCGCCTGAAATCGGTACAACAACGGGACAGAGAGAAGAACCGAACTTTTCGGTAAGAGAAGCGAATGCCTTATGGAAGTCAGCTCTCTCGTCGTCGATTTTATTAGTAACAAAAATACGAGCAAGTCCCTTTTCGGTTGCTGCCTTATATGCCTTTTCGTCACCGACCGAAACGCCTGAGCGTGCGGAAGCTGTGATAATAGCTGTGTCGGCTGCTCTCATACCCTCAGCCTGACCGAGCGCGAAATCGAAAAGGCCCGGAGTGTCGATAAGATTAATCTTAGCACCGGAATAGTTAAACTGAAGTACAGAGGATAAAAGCGAAACGCCTCTTTTCTTTTCCTCTGAATCGCTGTCGGATACGGTATTGCCGTCTGCAACCTTACCCATTCTTTCGGTAACGCCTGCTACATAGAGCATAGCCTCAGCAAGAGTAGTCTTACCTTTTGAAGCGTGACCTGCGATAGTAACATTTTTTACTAAACTCATATTAATCCTCCAAACGGTCCTCTTATCAGGACCTGATAATCAGGCATTTTTTAAACGCCATTGTTAAAATTGTATAATATTTTTAAACTAATGTCAACACGAAATATAAATTTCAACATAACTAACAAAATTTAAGTATTTATTTAGTTATAATGACCGAAACGACTGACTCGGCGGGGACGGAAATCTGTTTTCCGTTTTCAAATTCACCGCTTGAAACGAGGGCTAAATCCCTGTTTTCACTCGTTTCGTAAGCCTTATATTTCGTATAGCCGTTAACGCAGATATTCGCCTTTAAATTATAGTCCTTCGTAGTGTTTATATACACTACAACAAGCGAACCGTCTTTATTGAGGAAGGATGCGCTGAGGAGTTTATCCTGTGCCGACGAGGCGTCTACTCTGACCGCGCCCTCTTTAATGAATTTTGAGAAATTACCGAGACACCAGAGGCGTTTAGTCGGTTCGATTACGCTGTGGTCAGTACCCTGATTGTCGATATAAACGAGTCCGTCGGGATAGTAGCCGCAGGATACTCCGAGCCACCAGTTCCACTCGACGGCGTTAAGCACGGTTAAGTCCTCATAAATCGTTCTCGCCATCTGTACGCCGTAGGTTATACCGTAGCCGTTAAGCTCTTTTCCGCTCGCCTGCTCGCTTAAATCGTGAACTCCCGTACTCCAGTCGTTAAACATCTGGCAATACTCGGTACAAGCTATTTTCATACCGGGATAGGTGTTATCAATATAACTTCTGCAAAGCGCCTTTCTCGCCTTATCCGACCAGTAGGAATGAGTCGTGAAGGTATCGAAATAGGCAGAGTTGGTCTTATTGCTCATTATCGCATAGAGATACTTATTATTAGGACTCATATCGCCGTTTTCGTATCCGTCCTCGGCTGCGCCCGCTTCAAACATTGAGATTTTATACGACTTATTTTTAGCCTTATTTATCATTACTGCATAGAGCTGTGACGCCTGCGCAGGGGTAAAATGACAGCCCTCCTGTCCGCTTCCGTCCCAGGAATAAACGGGCTCGTTCATTGGCGAAACGTCGGTTACGCGGTAGCCGCTTTTAACGAAATAATCGGCTACGTCAACGCAGAACTGAGAATAGAGATTATAGTTCGCCGAATCGAGATTTGACGCCATATTTTCAGGCTTTTCCTCGCCGTTTCCCGTACCATAAGCCTTACCGTTCACCGTAAGTTCGACGGGCGGAGAGTTATGGAAAAGCGTCACGCGCAGATTGTTTCCCGCAAGCTTTTTCGCTATTTTAAGGCAGTTCTGAGCGGCGGCGTCCGCAGTAAAATCATAGGTGATTTTCTGATTATCGAAATCGACGCTCTTAACGAAGCCCTCGGTACGGTTCCAGTAGTTACCCATCGTCTCGTCGTTCTTTGAACCCGCGCCGACGTTATAGCGGTAAATATTAAGTCCTATTCCCTTATTCGGGTCGTAGAGATATCTTAAAATATCCTCGGCGTTTTCCCAGCTTCCGAAACGCTGAAAATTCCACGCTGACGAGGTTCCGAAGCCGTTGACTGTCTGATACCTTTTTGAAAGATTAACCGTAGTTTTAAGCTCCCCCGGAATCTCTTTTGTAAAGGATATCGCCTTAGAAGATTTAGCCGAATAATAGGTTTTTTTATTATAAACCCTATATGCCTGAACATTATAGTAATAATAGCTGTTATCCTTAAGAAGCTTTATACACGCGGTATTCGTCTTTGTATCAAAAGTCCTGACGTCCTTACTGAGATTACTGTCGGGAGAGTAATAAACGGTATAGCCCGTCGCGCCGCTTACCTTTTTCCAGGAAA
This sequence comes from Eubacterium sp., assembly GCA_024696725.1. Taxonomy (GTDB): domain Bacteria; phylum Bacillota; class Clostridia; order Oscillospirales; family Acutalibacteraceae; genus Eubacterium_R. Next base: position 10,517 of record JAILGO010000030.1, read on the forward strand.
GCGTAACGGAGGCGTAGGAGGACGATTCCATATAAAGCCCCGTCGGAGCTTTAGGAAGAGTCGAAACCTTAACAAGCCGGGAATATTTAGAAAATCTCTTCCTGCTTCCCGATTTTTTATACGCTCTTACGGCATATACATAAGATGTACCGGCGGTTAGCTTTTTAACAGTAAGCTTAGCGGCGGTAAGTGTTTTAAGCTTTTTATACTTCTTGTTTTTATAGCTGTATACCTCATAACCCGACGCGCCGCTTACCTTTTTCCATTTAAGCTTAACGGTATTAACGGTACTCGACGCCGTGACCTTAGGGGCGGCGGGAGCTTTAACCGCGGCGTAGGCGCTGAGCTGAACCGAGCCGAGCGCAATCATCAGGCTGAGTATAATAGATATAAATCTTTTCATAGCTTA
>JAILGO010000033.1 GCA_024696725.1 Eubacterium sp.
CACGACCGAAGGGAGCGGGAAGCGGGAGAAACAGTCCGGTGGACTGTTTCGTTGTTGAGAAGAGAATCCCACCGTCTCCGCCAAAAAAAGAAGAAGCTCGGCGTAAGTCGGGCTTATTCTTTTAATAATACGGTGGGATGAGAAACGAAACACCGCTTGTCACGACCGGAGGTAGCGGGAAGCGGGAGAAACAGTCCGGTGGACTGTTTCGTTGTTAAGAAGAGAATCCCACCGTCTCCGCCAGAAAAGAAGAAGCTCGGCGTAAGTCGGGCTTCCTCTTTTTTTGGTCAGTATATAAAGCTTTATTCGGTAAACAGAGGGGTTGAATAGTATCTGTCTCCGCTGTCTGGGAGAAGGGCAACGATTACCTTGCCTGCGTTTTCTTCTTTCTCAGCAAGCGTAATCGCCGTATTCAGCGCCGCGCCCGAGGATATGCCGACGGAGATTCCCTCCTTTTTCGCGAGAAGCTTCGACGCCTCAAACGCCGCCTCGTTAGACGAGGTTATAACCTCGTCGTATACTTTTGTATTCAGAACTTCGGGGACGAAGCCCGCGCCGATACCCTGAATTTTATGAGCTCCGGGAGTTCCTTTAGAGAGTACGGGCGAGGTTTCCGGCTCTACGGCTATAATCTTAACGGCAGGCTTCTGCTCTTTAAGGTATTCGCCGACGCCCGTTACCGTACCGCCCGTGCCGACTCCCGCGATAAAGATATCAACCTTACCGTCGGTATCAGCCCAGATTTCGGGACCCGTAGTCGCCTTATGGATTGCGGGATTTGCGGGGTTAACGAACTGACCGGGAATGAAGCTGTTTTCAATTTCAGAGGCTAATTCCTCAGCCTTTGCGATAGCGCCCTTCATACCCTTTGCGCCTTCCGTAAGAACGAGCTCGGCGCCGTACGCTTTAAGAATGTTTCTTCTTTCAATGCTCATTGTTTCGGGCATGGTCAGAATAATGCGGTAGCCCTTAGCCGCCGCAATAGCCGCAAGACCGATGCCCGTATTACCCGAGGTTGGCTCAATGATAACCGAGCCCTCCTTCAGCTTTCCCTTTGCCTCGGCGTCCTCAATCATAGCCTTGGCAATCCTGTCCTTTACGCTGCCCGCGGGATTGAAGTATTCAAGCTTTACGAGCACCGTCGCCTTTAGGTTTAATTCCTTTTCAATATTTGTTATTTCAACAAGCGGAGTGTTTCCGATTAATTCCGCCGCACTTTTATAAACAGCCATTACTTTACCTCCTTAACCGCGTTAAACGCGTTTTCCAAATCACTGATAATATCGTCGATATGCTCCGTTCCGATGGAAAGACGGATAGTGTTTTCAAATATTCCCTGCTCCGCAAGCTCCTCGGTTGAAAGCTGAGAATGAGTCGTAGAGGCGGGATGGATTACAAGACTCTTGACGTCGGCAACATTAGCAAGAAGCGAGAAGATTTTTAAATTGTCGATAAACCTCCACGCCTCGTCTTTGCCGCCCTTGATTTCAAAAGTGAAAATCGACGCGCCGCCGTTCGGGAAATATCTTTTATAAAGAGCGTTGTCGGGATGGTCGGCAAGCGACGGGTGGTTAACCTTTTCAACAAGCGGGTGAGAGGTTAAATACCCGACGACCTTTTCAGTATTTTCAGCGTGTCTTTCAAGCCTCAGGGAAAGCGTTTCAACGCCCTGAAGAAGAAGGAAGGCGTTAAACGGTGAAATCGCCGCGCCGGTATCACGAAGAAGAATCGCTCTGATATAGGTTACGAAGGCTGCGGGACCTACGGCGTCGTAGAAGGATACGCCGTGATAGCTCGGGTTCGGAGCGGCAATATTCGGGTATTTTCCGCTCTTGCTCCAGTCGAATTTTCCCGATTCTACTATAATTCCGCCGAGAGTCGTGCCGTGACCGCCGATAAATTTTGTAGCCGAATGAACGACGATATCTGCGCCGTGCTCAATAGGTCTTATAAGATAAGGCGTACCGAAGGTATTGTCAACGACTACGGGAAGTCCGTACTTATGGGCAAGCTCTGAAATCGCGTCGATATCAGGGATATCGCTGTTAGGATTTCCGAGCGTTTCAAGATAAACGGCTCTTGTATTTTCCTTAATCGCGCCTTCAAGCTCAGCGAGATTATGGGCGTCGACAAAGGTTGTTTCTATACCGAGCTGCGGCAGAGTATGAGAAAGCAGATTATAGCTTCCGCCGTAGATCGTTTTCTGAGCTACGATATGACCGCCGTTGGCGGCAAGAGCCTCAATCGTATAGGTTATAGCCGCTGCGCCCGAGGCGAGCGCAAGAGCTGCGCTTCCGCCCTCTAAGGCGGCGATTCTTTTTTCAAGCACGTCCTGAGTTGAATTAGTAAGCCTTCCGTAGATATTACCCGCGTCGGCAAGGCCGAAGCGGTCTGCGGCGTGCTGTGAATTATGGAAAACATAGGACGTCGTCTGATAGATGGGAACAGCTCTTGAATCGGTTGCAGGGTCAGCCTGCTCCTGACCGATATGAAGCTGTAAGGTTTCAAATTTATAGTTACTCATTGTTATTCTCCTTATTGTTATAGTTTTTCAGCGCCTCTTCTATTGCCTCCTGAGCGAGCACAGAGCAGTGCATTTTATACTCGGGAAGTCCGTCGAGCGCTTCGGCAACGGCTTTATTCGTGAGCTTTTCAGCCTCCTCAACGGGCTTACCCTTTATAAGCTCGGTCGCCATTGAGCTTGAGGCGATAGCGCTCGCACAGCCGAAGGTTTCAAACTTTACGTCAACGATTATTCCGTTTTCAATTTTAAGATACATTTTCATTATATCACCGCACTTCGCGTTTCCTGCCTCGCCCACTGCGTCGGCATCCTCGATTACGCCGAGGTTACGCGGATTAAGAAAATGGTCCATTACCTTTTCGCTGTATAAAGCCATAGTGATATCTCCTATTTAAGTATAAATTCTCTTTCGCCCGACATAAGCTCGCGCCAAACGGGTGAAAAGCTGCGAAGCCGCTCAACTACCTCTTTTACGGACTGAATAATATAATCAGCCTCCTCCTTCGTAGTTTCCTCGCTTAAGCTGAGCCTCAGCGAGCCGTGAGCTACGTCGTGTATTCTCCCTATCGCAAGAAGGACGTGGCTCGGGTCGAGCGAGCCCGACGTACAGGCGCTGCCCGAGGAAGCGCATATACCCTTTTCGTCAAGAAGCATAAGCAGCGCTTCGCCCTCAATTCCTTCAAAGCTGAAATTAACGTTAGAATAGATTCTGTTTTCTGCGGCTCCGTTTAACGCGCTGTGCGGTATTTCGGATAAACCTTCGATAAGGTAATCCCTGATTTCCGTTAAGTGCTCCTTTACGGAGCTCATACATCGCTCCGCCTCCCGAAGCGCCGCGGACATAGACATTATCGCGGCAACGTTTTCCGTGCCCGCTCTTTTTCCGCGCTCCTGCGCGCCGCCCTCTATGAGATTAGTAAGGGCTATTCCCTTTTTTGCGTACAGAAAGCCTATTCCGCGCGGGCCGTGAAATTTATGCGCCGAGGCGGAAAGCATATCTATATTCTCCGCCTTTACGTCTATCGGAAGATGACCGACAGCCTGAACGGCGTCCGTGTGAAAAATAACGCCGTGTTTTTTACAGATTTCTCCGATTTCGGCTATCGGCTGAATTGTTCCGATTTCGTTATTAACAGTCATTACTGTAACAAGCGCCGTGTCCTCTCTTATCGCCTTTTCAAGCTCGTCGGGGTTAACTCTTCCCTCCTCGTGAACGGGAAGAAGCGTAACCTCAAAGCCCCGTTCTTCAAGCTTTTTAAGGGTGTGAAGAATTGCGTGGTGCTCAAACTGAGTTGAAACGATATGCATTTTTCCCCGTCTTTTACCGATTTCGGCAGCCGAGAGCAGAGCCTGGTTATCCGCCTCGCTTCCACCCGAGGTAAATATAATCTCACGCGGCTCGGCGTTAATAACCTGCGCTATTTCGGCTCTCGCCTTTTCAAGCTCCTCCTTAGCCTTCTGACCTAAGCGGTAAAGGCTTGAAGGATTACCGCAGACGTTATTCATTGAGTCGAGCATCACGTCGATTGCAAGCTTACTCATTTTAGTCGTAGCGGCATTATCCGCATAAATGAACATAGCGTTTCTCCTTAATTTTGTTAATCAAATTATATTCCTATTTACCTACCGTGTCAATAGGTAATTAAAAATTTGTGTTGATTTACCTATTAACCCTGTGGTATAATAGGTAAAAATAGTCAAAAGGCACAAAAATCAAGGAGTGATTTATATGATTTCAACAAAAGGAAGGTACGCCCTGCGCGTTATGATAGACCTTGCAAAGCAGCACAGCGACAGCTACGTTCCGCTTAAGGAAATTGCCGAGCGGCAGCAGATATCAAAAAAATACCTTGAGATAATAGTAAAAGAGCTCGTAAACGCTAAGCTTTTAAAGGGCGTAAGCGGAAAGGGCGGCGGATACCGTCTTTCAAGAAAGCCCGAAGAATACAGCGTGGGCGAAATACTCGAGGTGACCGAAGGCACTCTCGCTATCGTTGCCTGCCTTTCGGCAGACGCGGAGATATGTCCGCGCGCAGAGACGTGCGAGACCTTACCGATGTGGAGCGAATACAATAAAATGGTTCACGATTTCTTCTATTCAAAAACGCTTAAGGATTTATTATAAGACGATATGAAAAGCTCCCCTGTTTTTACAGAGGAGTTTTTAATTCTTTTATCAGTCGGCTTTACTTACGCTAATTGACTTAACCGCTTTATCACCGGGCTCGAGTACGATTCCGCCGTCGGAATCGGTTTTTTCTTTATAAGCTTCGGTATTACCGTCAGGGAGCGTTATCTCAACATTATAATCGCCATTATCTGCGGGATAATAAAGATATTTTCCTTTAAGCTCCGATACGGCGTTTATTTCAAGCGAGTTCTTTTCTACCTTAACGCTTAACTGAGAGTTAACGTATTCAAGCTTATCTATTCCGAGAGCGTTTATACCCGAAGGGAGAGAAGGCTTGATTATAAGCGCGTCGCGTCCTGCGTTAATACCGCACAGCGAAGAAACGAACGCACGGGAAACCATACCGCTTTAAGCGCAACCATTCAAAATAGGTCGGCTCGTTTCCGAAGGGTATGACAAGAGCTTTTTTCTCGTCAGTATTACCGAAGTAACGGTAAACCGCATTAAACGGTAAAACAAGACTGTCCGCAGCCTCTGTATCGTCGGCTTCGCGGAAAACGGAGATTGCGCAAGCTTTGAGCCTGAGGAATGCTCGTATTTATTATTAATCACTTTTACAACGATAAGCACCGCCAAAACCGAAATAATAATTACGGAAGCAACGCAAGCAATTATTATCTTGTTTTTCATATTATACCCTATTTTTTAATAAACGGGCTTTAAGCCGGTATCCTTAATAAACTGCTCATAAGCTGCTTCCGTTTTTTTAAGAATTTCAGGGTCGGTCGTTCCCTGAGAATAGCTGAAAGCAACGTTTCCCGCAAGGTGGTCAATAAAACCGAAGGAAAAGTTTTCTGCGGGGAGACTCTTGGTTATTTCAATTTCTCTTAGCCACTTATTATAGGTTTCCTTATCGGTATCCTCAAGCGAAGAATCAAAAATCAGAATATTAACGCTTACCTTAGTTTCAGTATTGTCCCACCAGCACACGCATTCCTTTACGGGAGTATTGCTCCAGTAATTCTCGTGGTCCTGAACAAACAGCTTATAGCCGTCGCCGTTTACGAAGAGTCCCGCTTTTGTAAAATAAGATATTACGTCAAGCGCGGTAAGGTCTTTTCCGACAGGTACGGGTTCGGTTTCCGCCTGTGTTTCGGCTTCAGCCTCGGTAATAAACCCGGTCGGCTGAGCTTCTTCGGCGGTAGTCGATACAGCTTCAGGATTATTATCAGAGCACGATGACAGCGTAAGAGCAATCACGGCAACGAATATTAAAGAAAGAATCCTTTTCATTTTTTCTCCTTATAATCTGTAAACGGTATAGCCCTCGGCTGAGGAAAGCAGTTCCTCGTTACCTACAATGCAAACGGAGCTTTCCTCTCTCATTTTATCAAACAGAGGACAAAGAGAAAGAAGTCCGTCGGCTTTAAGAGTCAGCATTTCCTGACGGGTTTTATACTTATCCTCATAGCTATAGCCCATAAGGAAGTTAACATCCGCGATATAACCGAGCTTTGAAGGCAGGGCAAGCGGCTCGGTAGCGGCAACGGAGGAAATAATATACCTGTCAACCGCTTCGCCGCTGTCAACGAAGGCTTTTATAAATTCGCCCGTATTTTTATAGACCTCAACGGAGTTAAGCGGGTTCGGGTCACGGTATGAGTAGAACGAAGCCACTCCGTTAATTCCCGCGCGGAAGCCGCAGCCGTATGCGCCGCCGTGAACTCTTATTTCGTTCCAGAGATAACCGAAGGTAAGAAGCGTCGATAAAACCGTAAGCTTACCGCTGTATTCGTATCCGAGGGGTTTTATATTCGTTCCGTAGCCTGCATAAGACACACCCGACGGGATAAGAATTATCTCTTTTACGGGCGGCTTAAGCTCCGTAGTAAATACTTCGCCCGCCGCTTTTCCTTCGGGAAGCGTTTTTAAAAATTCAGCGGCTTCATCGGGAAGGCTGTCGGCGGTAACGCCGAGGGTCAGCCTTGAGCTTACAAAAATATTTTTAACCTCTGTCTCAATAAGCGAAATGTATGGGGTTATTTTTTCGTTAAAGGCTTCCTTAAAGGAGTTGATATATCTTAGAATCGAATATCCTCCCGTAAGCTCGCTTACGTATGAAGCTGCCGACGCGTTAGAAAGAACTCTTTTCAGGGCGAAAGCGTTACCTGCCGAAACCACCTGCTGATAAAGAGTTTCGCTTACCTGTAAAACGTTTTCGTTTATAAGCTTAGGCTGTCTGAAATCCGTTTCAGAGAGTATTTCACCGACAAGCTCAAGCGCTTTATCCAGGCTTTCCTCAAGCGCGCTTATTTTTACCGTGAAATAGTTTTTACACTCGGAGGGCTTATCTGAATTCGCTAAGGTATCAATAGCAAAATCAAGCTCGCCGATATACTTTTTAATTTCCTTCTGAAGCTCGGCAGCGCTGTGCTTTGAGGTAGGCAGAACGCTGAAAAGCTCTGTTAAGAGAGCAAGCGCCTGAAGAGTATCGTCAGTTTTATCGGAGATATCGAAGAAAAGATTACAGTTCACTATTCCGTTAGAAGAAAGCTTATGATAAAGGATTTTAACTCCGTTTTTATCGAGCTCTTCGGTATCGGTCCAGAGCGGCTCGCGTCCGACGTCGGAAAGCGAGAGCACGGGAAGCGTTGCGGTAGCCTCGGGTGAATCGGGAGTATCCTGCCACTCTCTCATTTTTTCATATATTCTCTGCGTCTGCGCTTTCTCTTTCTCGCTGAACGCGGAGTATTCTGCGTTTACGCGCGCCTCCTCTTCCCTTTTATCCTCCTCGTTCTTCGTTTTCGAAGGAAGCATATTAAGCGTTAAAACGTTTTCGGATTCGAGAAGCTCTCTGATAATACCCTCAAAATAGTCGGTATCTATCGCTTCGCGCACTTCCTTTAAAATCTTATTATTTTCAAGATATAAAAGCATATCGCCGCCGTAGAGCCAAGAATTAAGCGCGAAAATATTACGCATAAGTCCTGCGGGCTCCTCGAGCTCACGAAGAGAAAAGGCGAGCTGATTGAAATGAGCGAGAAGCTCGTCTTTATCAATACCCTTTTCAAGAATTGACGAAAGCACCGCTTTATAAACAGCGTTAATTCTTGCCTTCTTAGAGATATCCGTATTTTTGAAAATAACGGTATACATCGGCTGAGCTATACCGTCCTCTACGTAGAAGGATATATCCTGAGCGAGTCCGTTTTCAAGAATAGCTCTTTTAAGCGGAGACTCATTAGAGTCGATAAGATATGAGGAGATAAGCGAATACGCCATAATTCTCTTACGCTCCTCCCACGTTGCGAAGGCTTTAGAATAAGAGATGTAGGTTTTATTCTCGTCGCTATCCTCTTTTCCGATAGCATAGAAAGAGGTTATATCGCGGCTTTCGATAGGCTTCTGAAGCGCAATTTCGTGCGGCTTGTCGACATAATCAAAGCCGCTGAGATACTCCTCGTCAATAAGGGTAAGCACTCTTTCAAGCGGCACGTCTCCGTCGAGATAGATTTTTGCATTCGACGGAGAATAGAATTCGCTGTGAGCGCGAAGAAAATCCTCGTACGTTAAGTCGGGAATACTTTTCGGGTCGCCGCCCGATTCAAAGCCGTAAATACTGTCGGGGTAGAGGTACTTCCTTCCGACTCTGTCCATAAGTCCGTTAACCGAGGACAGCGCGCCCTTCATTTCGTTAAACACGACGCCGTTATAAAACGGCTTTCCTTTTTCATCGAGCTCGTAATGCCAGCCCTCCTGACGGAAAATGCTTTCGTTTTTATAAATGGCAGGCTTGAATACGGCGTCAAGATATACCTTCGTTAAATTAATAAAGTCCTGCTCGTTTCGGCTCGAAACGGGATAAACGGTTTTATCGGGAAAGGTCATCGCGTTTAAAAAAGTATTCATCGAGCTTTTAAGCAAATCGAGGAACGGCTCTTTTACGGGATAGTTTTCACTTCCCGCGAGAACGGAGTGCTCTAAAATATGAAAAACGCCGGTGTCGTCCCACGGAAGCGTTTTAAACGCGACCGAAAAGAGCTTATTATTCTCCTTATTATCAAGGAAAGCAAGCTCCGCGCCCGACTTTATATGGCGCATTTCGTAAAGCGTTCCCTTAAGCTCCCCGCTCTCTCTTATTCTTTCAATTTTAAAACCGTGAATTATATCGTTAATTTTCATAATATACCCCTTTAAATAATATAGTATTATTATACCACAGGTACGGGATTTTTCAATATAAAAAGCAGTCTCGCGACTGCTTTTTGTTATACAATCATATCTATTTTTTCGGTAAACTCAATCTCGGTCAGCGGCTCGTCAAGCTTTAAGCTGTACGAATAGCTTCCGTTATGCCAGATCGCGAGGGTATACTTATCCTTCTTTTTGCCCTTAAGCGTTATTTCAATATTATCAAGGTTTTTAGAATAGACGCTCTTATACTCGGCGGCATCTCCGCTGATATCGCCTTCGCCCTTCGCTTTTCTCAGCACTCCGTTTTTAAGCCTTAATTCAAGCACTTCCTTATTAATAACGTCATAGCCTACGGGCTCAATGCTCTGAGGGTATCTTATTTCAAAGCCGACGGCTTTAACGGCATCATCAAGGCTATTATACTTCTCAACGGGGCTGTTTTCCTCAACCGTTAAGGTTTCCTCATGAGCTGTTGTAGTTACAAACGCCGTCACGGTAGAGGGATTAGTAGTCGTTTCGGTTTTAATCTCGGTTTCGGATTTAGGCTTTTTTACGGTAGTTTCGGTCCCGGACTCGGTTTCCGTACCGCTCGCTACCGTACCCGGCTCGGTTACGTTCTCGGGCTTTTTAGCGCACGAGGCAAGCGCTGCGGTACCTATAAGAAGCATTACCGAAAGTATTATTACTAACAGCTTTTTCATTTTTATTACCTCTTTTTGACAATAATTTCAGTATCTCCGGGATTGATATTTTTATCGTCGAAGATTACCTCGCCTATTGATTCGGCGCTGATTCTTCCGCTTATCGGATTCTTTATACTCACAATATCCGAATCCAGCTCAACTTCAACGGTTGAATACTCAAAGGCAAGGTCTGTATTTACGGTTTTACAGTTAACCATTTTCAGATTTTTAATATAGCATAAGCCCTGCAGGCTTTCGATTGTACAGTTAACGAGAGTCAGGTTTTCGGAATTCCAGCCAAGGTATTCCGCAAAAATATAACTGTCGTATACGGTAACGTTTTTACTGTTCCAGAAGGCGTCCTTAGTTATCAGGCGGGAATTCCGTATTTCAACGTTTTTCACGCCGTCAAAGGAGTATTTTCCGTCGAGTTCAAGGCTTTCAACGTACACGTTCTCGCTGTTCATAAGAAGATAGTCGCCCTTTGTTTTAACGTTTTTCAGGGTTACGTTATTACACGCCCAAAGCGTTTCAACGCCGTCGGTAAACTCTGTATCCTCAATATGAACACCGTCGCACCTTCTTATATTTTTAGGAGAGGCAATCCGGCAGTTTTTAAGAAACAGATTATCCGTATACCACATTCCCGCACGCGAGCCTTCGCCGAACTCGGTGTCGAAGACCTTAACGTTTTTACAGTACCACAGAGGATAACGCCAGATAAAATTACTGTCTTTTACGGTTATATTCTTACTTTCCTTGAGAGGAGATTCGCCGTCCTTAAAGGTACAGGAGATTACCTCGCATCCGTCGGACATAAAAAGAGGGCGTTCCTCAGTATACAGCATATTCTTAACCGTACTCACCTTTTTCACCCCCTGTTTTTTTGTATTATATCACATAAATAACGGATTTACAACAATCATATTATGTGTTATATTTTATTTGAGGTGAGTTATATGAAGATATTTCCCATACCGAAAAGCATAGCGTACAGCGATAAAAGGGTTGAGTTACGCGACGCTGAATATATAAACGACGACGCGCTTGAAAAGGAAGAATATATTATCAGAATCGAAAGCTCCGGCACCAAGATAATTACGTCGGGGAAGGAAGGAAGATTCTACGCAGAGCAAACGCTCCGCCAGATAAAGGAGCAGGAGGTAACCGCCTGCGTTATTCACGACAAGCCGAAATACGAATACAGAGGATTTATGCTCGACTCGGTAAGACATTTTATCGAAGTCGGCGAAATAAAGAAGCTAATCGACGCGATGGCGTTTATGAAGCTCAATAAGTTTCACTGGCATCTTACCGACGACCAGGGATGGAGAATCGAGAGCGAGGTCTATCCTCAGCTCAACGCAGCGTCCGTAAGAAAGTACAGCGACTTCGGCAGGAGCTTCGATAATAACGCTTACGGCGGAATATACACTAAGGACGAGATAAAAGACGTCATAGCTTACTGCGAAGAGAGATGCATCGAGGTTATTCCCGAATTCGATATTCCGGGTCATACAAGCGCTCTTCTTTTTGCGTTTCCCGAGCTTTCATGCAGCGGAGAGGCGGTTGAGGTTAAAACGCATCAGGGGATTTTTAAAGACGTGCTTTGTCCCGCAAAGGATAAAACGCTCGAGGTAATACTTAATATTTACGGCGAAATCTGCGAGCTTTTCACTTCGGACTATATTCATATCGGCGGTGACGAAGCGCCCTCTAATCATTGGGAAAGCTGTGAGGACTGCAAGAGAAAAATGAGCGAGCTCGGTATAACCTCCTTTAAGGAATACCAGAATTCTCTTATGAATGCCGTAATCGGCGCCCTTTCAGAAAAAGGCAAAACCTGTATAGTATGGAACGACGCTGCAGAGGGTAAAAACCTTGATTCGCGCGCAGTAGTTCAATACTGGAAGGAAAACGACAAAGCGACCTTTGACTTTGCGAACAGAGGCGGAAAGCTTATACTTTCACCGTTCACTTATTACTACACCGATTACGGATACGACATAACGCCTCTTAACAGAACGGTATCGTTTAACCCCGAGCTTAAGGAAATAAGCAGCGACAGCGTTATAGGCGTTGAGGTACCGATTTGGACGGAGTATATAAGCGACAGCGAGACGCTTGAAAAAATGCTCTTCCCGAGAGCTGCCGCCGTCGCGAACACAGCATGGAGCGGCGCGACCGAATATAAGCGCTTTTTAATGAGCTTCGGAACCTGCCGGAAAATGCTTGAAAAAAGCGGAATCAGATTCGCAGACGTCTGGCTCTGGAAAAACAAAAGAGCGGCGATGCCGCTCGGATGGTTAAGATTCGTAAAAAACAATTACAGTCTGAATTATATAAAAGAGCAATTAAAATAGAAGGGCCTTCGCCCTTCTATTTATATTTTTTAAGAATATCTTCGGGAATCGCTTTACCGCGGTTATATTTTTTATTATCCTCTTCGGTCAGCGTCCTGATTACGCGGCAGGGATTACCTACGGCTACGGAATTATCGGGTATATCCTTAGTAACGACCGAGCCCGCGCCGATAATAACGTTATTACCTACAGTTACGCCGGGAAGGATAATTGCGCCGGAGCCTATCCATACGTCGTTTCCGATATTAACCGGAAGATTATATTGCAGACCGTAGCGTCTTAAGGCGGGACTCTCGGGATGTGCCGCGGTAGCGATAGTCACGTTAGGCGCAATAAGCACGTTATCGCCGATAGTAATATACGTATCGTCAACAAGAGTTAGATTAAAGTTCGAATAAAACTGCTTTCCTATTCTTACGTGAGAGGCACCGAAGTTAGAATGAAACGGAGGCTCGACATAGGAGTTATCACCGATTTCACCGAACATATCCTTAAGCATCTCTTCCCGAAGAGCAAGACCCTCGGGCGTTGCGGGGGTTTTATTAAACTGATTAACCTTTTCAATAAGCGCTTCCTGATACTCTATAAGCTCAGGCTCGTTAGGGTCATAGATTTCTCCCGAGTGCATTTTTTCAAATATTTCTTTTAAGCTCATACTGTCTCCTTTTAGAGTTAAAAGCTGCCCCGCAAGGCGAGGCAGCTTTATTAATTAGAAGAATATTCTTACACCGTAAGGACTGTCTGCGTACTGGGTTCCGCT
>JAILGO010000036.1 GCA_024696725.1 Eubacterium sp.
CGTTCTTAAAACTGCGGATTTTTTCGTCAGGCGAGGCTTTTGCGGATATATGCGACGGGAGCATACTTTGTGTATGTGACCGAGCATAGAGCCGTATATAACGAAGCATGGCGGGAAAAGACTTCCGTTCTTAAAACTGCGGATTTTTTCGTCAGGCGAGGCTTTTGCGGATTTATGCGACGGGAGCATACTTTGTGTATGTGACCAAGCATAGAGCCGCATATAACGAAGCATGGCGGAAAAAGACGCGTTTTAAGCGCGCGCAACCATTTCCCCGTACTCAGCCTTACACTTATCTATATACGCCTGAACCTCGTCAGCGGTAGGCATGGCGTCGGAGCAGGAGTGAGCGGCGATAAGAATTGAGGCGGAGGCTGAGCCGAATTCAAGGCAGTCGATAATATCTTTACCCTGAAGAAGAGAGTAAAGGAAGGAGGAGCCGTAGCCGTCGCCGCCGCCGAAGCCCTTGAGAAGAACTGCGGGGAAGGGCTTAATGTCGTAGAAATTACCGTCGTTTGTGTAGGCGGTAGAGCCCTTTTTGCCGTGCTTGATAACGCAGATAGCGGCGCCGAAGGACTGCCAGTATTTCGCGGAGTCGGGGTCGGAGGGCTTAACGCCGACGATTCCCTCGGTTAAATCGAATTCCTCACGGGAGCCCATAATAATATCGGCGTTCTGAGCGACGAGGGAGTAGTAAACAGCGATTTCGTCCTTGCTCTTCCAGGTATATGAGCGGTAGTCGATATCGAAAACGATACGGGTGTTGTTTTTCTTAGCGAGAAGCATAGCCTTAAGACACGCTTCGCGGGAAGGCGACTTAGCGAGCGCCGTTCCGCTTATAACGATAGCCTTGGCGGAGGCGATATACGCCTCGTCGATATCCTCGGGAGCGAGACAGAAATCCGCTACGTTATCGCGGTACATAAGGATTGAGGATTCGGATTTGGAAAGAATTTCCGTAAAGGTAAGGCCGATTTTTTCGCCGTTTTTGGCACGCGTAATCTTTGACGTGTCTATTCCCTCTTTTTTGAAATAGTCAACAACATAGTTGCCGAACTGATCGTCGCTTACGCAGCCCTGGAAACCGACCTTACAGCCGAGACGGGCAAGACCGACGGCGATATTAGCCGGCGAGCCGCCGACGTATTTATTGAAATTAGAGGATTCCGAAAGCGGCTTATACATATCCGTAGGGTTGAAATCAATAGCGATTCTTCCTATCGGGATAAAATCAAGCGGCTTGGTCATATCGAACTTAACGTAGTTTTGCATAGCGATTATCCTTTCCATTTATTATCCGTGCCGAAGATTAAAATATGCGTTTTAGCGTTTTCGTAAGCGCCTTCAACCTCGGCAGCCTGAAGGTCATAGTAGCCGTTAATGCCGTTATTATTATAACAGCTTCTGACGGTGTTTTCAACCTTGTCGAAGGTTGCCGTCGCGATATTTATTTTCTTTATTCCCGTCTTTGAGCAGCGGACGAAATCGTCGGGGGTTATGCCCGTTCCGCCGTGTAAAACGAGAGGAGTTTTCGTAAGCTTATCAACGGTTTCGAGGATGTCGAAGCGAAGGTGAGGCGTTGACTTGTAGTTTCCGTGAGCGTTACCGATAGCTATCGCGAGGGCGTCGACTCCCGTTTCCTTTTCAAAACGGACGGCGTCGTCGGGATTCGTACAGTTAATCGCTATATCCTCGCTTCCGTCCTCGCTTCCGCCTACGCAGCCGATTTCAGCCTCAACCGCGGCGCCGTATTTTTTCGCCTCGGCGATTACCTTTTCGGTCATTTTTATATTCTCGTCAAGCGGAAGGTGGGAGCCGTCGAACATAACCGAGGTAAAGCCGAGCTCAAGCGCTTCGCATATTTTTTCCATAGTCTTTCCGTGGTCGAAATGGACGGCGACGGGGACCTTTGCGCCCTTTGCGGCGGCGACCATAAGCGGACCGATAACGCCGAGCGGCGACTGCTTAAGGCGCACCTCGGCAATCTGAAGAATAATCGGAGCGTTCAGCTCCTCAGCCGCCTTGATTACGCCGAGCACCATCTCCATATTCGCAACGGAAAAGGAGCCTACGGCGTAGTCGCCCTTTTCGGCGTCGGCAAGAAGCGTTTTCATATTAACAAGCATAAAATCACCTACTGTTGAAAAGTCGGAATTCCCGATTTTACGGCGAAGCGTTAATTACGCCCGTCGTCTGACAGGGAGTCAGAAAAACTATAAGTTTTATCTCTGTTCCAAAGGGAACAGCCGTATAGTTTACCCCCCCAACTTACAGGGAGTCAGAAAAATGACGAGTTATCCGTAAGCCGAGTTCTGTCGTGGACGGTTATCTATCTCGACGCATTGTTACCAATACGCTCAAGCCGCCCGTCGGAGTTATGTGTCGAGCAAACAGCTCTCCTGTCGGCGTTGCAGCGGATGGGGTTTACATGGCAGCAGGCGTCTCCGTCTGCTCGGTGGGCTCTTACCCCGCCTTTCCACCCTTACCGTAAAAACGGCGGTTTATTTCTGTTGCACTTTCCCTAAGGTCACCCTCGGCGGCCGTTAGCCGTCATCCTGCTCTGTGCTGCTCGGACTTTCCTCACATAATAATATGCGCAACCATCTCGGTAACTTGCAAATTATATAATAACTTAAAAATATTACAAAATCAATAATTATCAAAATAAAAGTTGAAAATATCTCTTATATGTAGTAAAATTATCTACGCGAATAAATAGGACAGG
>JAILGO010000043.1 GCA_024696725.1 Eubacterium sp.
TTCAGCTTCTCACTATCGAAGCGGCGGTTACTCAGAAGAAAGAGCATATTTATCAGGCGGCTATGATGGACCCGCACACGGGCAGCGAGCTCGACATAGACACGATAAAGAAGATGGTCGACGAGCTTATTGACGCCCACGGCGACTTTCTTCCGAAATATCACTAAATAAAATAGTCTCTGTTAAGCAGAGGCTTTTTATTATTTTATTTCGAGCGTATTGCCTTTATCGCATACCTCAACGAAGCGCGGGCGCTCATAATCGGTTCTGTTCGGCGTATGGAAGGTAAGGAAAAGCTTATCCCCTGCTTTAAAAAGCATACCGTGACCGCCGTCGTCGTCAATCAGCGGAGCGAGGTGTCCGAAGGGATTTTTTATACTTCCGCCCTCAAAGCGCACGAGGCACTCGGCATAGCGTGAATGAATAAAGGTCGACCACAGCATAAGCAGGGTTCCGTTTTCCGTTTTAAACATAAAAGGACCGTCGGTTACGTAGTGTCCGTCGGGGGGAGCCTCTTCAATATAATACGGCGAAGAGCCGCAGAAAAGCGTTACGGGCTCACCGACTGAGCGGGTAAGGTCGGCGCTCAGCTCAATGAAACAGACCGTACCGTCGGTAATCTGAGTATGCTCGTGGCAGAAAACGAGATATGGCGTACCGTCTTCGACATAGAGCGTGCCGTCAAGACACTCCCAGCCGTCGGGCGTTACCGCGCCGTCGCTGTGAGGCGTAAAGGGTCCTTCGGGTGAGTCGGCTTTTAAGACGTAGGTACCGCGTAGTCCGTTTTTCTGAGTAAAGGTTATAAACATATAATAACCGCCGTTATACTTATGAACCTCGGGCGCCCAGTTCACTCCGCCGTTAAGACCGAAGGCGGCGGAATCAAAAACCTCGACAGGCTCGCTCCAGGTTTCGAGGTCTGACGAAACGTACACATCCACGCCGCCGACGTTAACACCGAAGTTTTTCGCTCTCGTTCCGTACATATAATACTTTCCGTTTTCGGAAAGCACGAAGGGGTCGCGGATATTGATATCTTTACATTTCATAATATTCTCCTAAAGCAAAAGGGCGCAGAGCGCCCTTTAATAATTATTCCTTGCCGTCGAGCGGTTTCATTGTCGGGAAGAGTAATACGTCGCGGATTGAATAGCTGTCCGTGAGAAGCATTACAAGTCTGTCGATACCGATACCGAGTCCGCCCGTGGGAGGCATACCGTATTCAAGCGCGGTGACGAAGTCGCGGTCTATCATATTAGCCTCGTCGTCGCCTGCTTCACGGAGCTTCATCTGCGCCTCAAAGCGTCCCATCTGGTCAATCGGGTCGTTAAGCTCCGAATAAGCGTTACCGTACTCGCTGCCCATAATGAAGAGCTCAAAACGCTCGGTCAATACGGGGCAGTCGGGCTTTCTCTTTGTAAGCGGGCTTACCTCAACGGGATAGTCCATAATAAAGGTAGGCTGAGTAAGGTTTTCTTCAACAAATTCCTCGAAGAAGGAATTAAGAATATCTCCCCATGTTGCCTTACCGTTTTCAATCTCAATACCCTTTTCCTTCGCAACGGCGATTGCCTTTTCGTTATCACTCATAAACTCAGCGAAGTCGATACCTGCGTATTCCTTAACCGCGTCTACCATTGTAAGACGGCGGAACGGGCTTTCAAGGTCAACCTCGGTACCGTTAAAGGTAATATGGAGATTACCGCCGCAAACCTCGTTAGCGGCGTTTCTTATAAGCGCCTCGGAGATATCCATCATTCCGTGATAATCCGTGAACGCCTGATAAAGCTCAATACAGGTAAACTCGGGGTTATGCTTAACGTCCATACCCTCGTTACGGAAGTTACGTCCGATTTCGTATACTCTTTCCATACCGCCGACGATAAGTCTTTTAAGATAGAGCTCGGTCGCGATACGGAGATACATATCCATATCAAGAGTATTATGGTGGGTAATAAACGGACGCGCGGAAGCGCCGCCGGGGATTAAGTTCAGAATAGGAGTTTCAACCTCGATAAAGCCGAGAGAATCGAGATATCTTCTTATCGAAGTAATAATTGCCGAGCGCTTGATAAAGGTATCCTTAACGTCGGGGTTCATTATCATATCAAGATATCTTTTTCTGTATCTTGTATCGGTATCCGTAAGACCGTGATACTTTTCGGGAAGCGGACGCAGGCTCTTCGAGAGAAGTCTTATTTTCTGAGCGTGGACGGAGATTTCCTCGGTTCTCGTTTTGAAAACGAAGCCCTTTACCTCAACTATATCGCCGATGTCCCAGGTTTTGAATTCCTTAAACGCTTCCTCGCCGATATCGTTCATACGGACGTATGACTGGATTCTTCCGTTTCTGTCCTGAATATCAATAAAGTTAGCCTTGCCCATATCGCGCCAGGTCATAATCCTTCCCGCGATAACGACCTCTTTATTCTCAAGCTCGTCGAAGTTAGCCTTGATTTCATCGGAGTGGTGAGTCTGAGTAGCTATAGTAATCTCAAACGGGTCCTCGCCTCTTTCCTGAAGAGCCTTGAGCTTATCAATTCTAATCTGAATCTGCTCGTTTTCGGAAAGCACGACCTCAGCCATCTTCATAGGCGCGGCGTTAGCGTTATTGCCGATTTTTTCAATAAGCGCGAGAGCCTCTTCCTCAGTATCGGCACAGCCCGTGAGCGCAACGGCTCCCGTCTGTAAAAACAGAGTATACTTAACCTTATCGCCGTCAGCCTCAACGAGATACTTCGGGTTAGTCTTTTCCTCATCGCCCTGTAAGGTATTCTGTACCTTCATCCTGCTGTTCTTCTTAACAGCCTTAACGCCTCTTTTACACTCGTCCTCCTTTTCAAAAACGGGAGATACGCCTGCTTCGGCGTCGTCGATATAAAGCACAAAACCGAAAGAGTTATCACCTTTTTTCGTGATTTCAAATCTTCCTGCCATCGTGTTACCTCAATTATCTTTCAATCTTCTTGATTTCGAATTCAAGCTCGCCCGCAGGAGCCTCAACTATAATCTTATCGCCCTTCTTCTTACCGATAAGAGCTCTTCCTATCGGGGAATCCTCGGAGATTTTATGCTCAATGGGATTAGCCTGTGAGAAGCCTACGATTTCGTAAACAATCTTTTTATTATCCGCAAGTCTTAAAACGGTAACCTTGCTTCCCATAGAAGCGAGATTTTTATCGAACGCCTCGCTGTTATCAATAATAACGGCGTGCTCGAGCTGATACTTGATTTCATTTATACGAGCCTCAAATTTAGCCTGCTCGTTCTTTGCCTCGTCGTATTCGCTGTTTTCACTAAGGTCACCGTAGGAACGCGCAACCTTAAGCTTTTCGGCGATGTCGTCTCTTACGACGGTTTCAAGCTTTTCAAGCTCTTCCTCAAGGGCTTTCTTGCCTTCTGTTGTCATCTTCAAAATATTTACTGCCATCACAAAAACTCCTTTTAGATTTCAGAATAAAATTTAACTCATTACTTATATATTATATATATTGTAAAGTCAAGAATAAAAAACGGGGGTTCTTTGACAATCCCTCCGTCCGCCTTCGGCAGCCACCTCCCTTTACACAAGGGAGGCTGAAAAAGGAGGGCATAAAGCCCTCCCCTGCTGTAGGTATTACTTTTTTTCTTCGCTGTCGTTGTAGTCTCTTGCAGCCTGCATACGGCGTACTCTTTCCTCGCCCTCTGCGCCGAGCTCTGAGAATACTCTGACGGTTTCAGCCATCTGAGGCAGCGCGCTGCGCTTATAATCCTCGCAGGCGTCCATTACGTCAAATACCGTTCTGAACGATTCCTGAAGCGTTTCAACGGCTATCATCGGGTTAGCGGACATCTCCTGAATTTCACCCGACTGCTTACCGAGCATATTTGCGTTAGCCTCGATAATCTGAGAGGTGCTGTCGTTAAGCGTTTTAACCGCATTAAGCACGAGCTTCTGATTATAGAGCGCCTGAGCGCACATTACGCCGATACGGAGCGCGGCAACGCTTACCTGCTTCGCTCTTTCAACGCCGCGGATAAGCTCGTTGTTATTCTTTCTTATAACGTCGATAGCGCCGATACCCTGATAATTGACAACCGAAAGAGTTCCCATATCCATTACCTTCTGTCTGAGAGGGAAAAGCACCTCAGTCTCGAAGAACTCTATCTTTCTGTCGTCAACGCCTTCAAGCTTAGCCTTTTCGACGGCTTCGGAGAGAGCCGCGTCGAACTGCTGTCCGAGAGCGATATACTCGTTAAGCCTTGCGGTTTCCTGCTCAATCGCCTGTTGCTCGATAAGAAGCGTCTGGTTATCGTTTTTAAGCTGCTTTTCGCCGTTTGTAATCACGGTGAGAATACCCTCAATAACGGTATCAGCCTTTTCGTACTTAGCGAAATATCTTCTTATCGGGTTAAGAAAATGGCTCTTAATCCCGCTTGAGAAGTTAATTCCGGAGGGGTCGAGCGACTTCATCTGAACGGAAAGCTCCGTAAGGCTTGTTGCGACAACGCTCGTTTCGTCGCTGTTATTCTTAAAGGTAGCGATACGCTTAGCAAGAAATTCGTTCTTTCTTCTGCTCGCGATTACCGCGTCGTCGCCGAAGCCCTCAATCGTTTTAACGATTTTACTTCTCTCCTCGGGATTGTCGATATCGACTGCAAGGATAGCGGCAACCTGGTCGTCCGAGGTTTTAGCAAGCTCCTCGGTCTTTTTTTCGTCTACTCTGGTCTTTTCCTGTACTTCCTTTTTAATTTCTTCGTCTGTGGGTAATGAAAGCTTGAATTCTGACATATTAATTCTCCTTTACAGCTCTGCGTTAAACAGGTTTTTAATCTTATAAATTACGTCGTCGGTTGTAGCGCTTATGCTCGCCGCCTCGTTGATTGAGGAAATCTCGCCGAGGGTTTCCATATTCGCGCCGCTTCCGTAGCCGATTGTATAAATCGGTACGTTAAGTCCGTCGATTGTAGTTTTTACGTCGTTTAAATCCATCCACTCATTAGGCTCGCCGTCGGTAAGAACGAAGAGCATCGGCTTAGCGTTAGGATGGTCGGCAAGCGCGTCCTCAAGCATCTGAAGTCCGACCACGATACCGCTGTACATTGCAGTTCCGCCGCCTGCGGAAAAGCTTTGAACCGCGCCCTTGAAATAAGCCTTATGGTTCAAATCGAACTTATCTATTTCAAGCTGCTTCGTTACTACGTCGTCATAGGTTATAAGTCCGACGTAGGCGTCGTTACTGATATAGTTAATGCTGTTAATAAGCGAGGACTTAAGGGTATTAATCGGCTCGCCGTCCATTGAGCCCGAGGTATCGACTACGAATACGGAGACGATTTCCTGACCGCTGTCCTTATTGTCCTTCCAGAGCTTTTGTGCAGCGATACAGGTTTTTCCGTCGGGAATTTTCATATCCGTCTTATAGCCGAGGTCAACGTTAAAGCCGTACTTTTCGGCAAGCTTCTGCGCCTGCTGAGAGCCGGCAAACCCGGCGAACTGCTTCAGCGCCGCCTCCTTATCGTCGGAGAGGACTCCGATAGAATAGAGAGGGTTATTATGATAAGCGCCGAAGGGAATGAACTTATAGGACGAGAGCGACTTATCGTTAATATAGGTCTGATACTCCATAATAAAGCCGTCGAGGACTCCGCTTTCTGCGGACTCTCTCATCTGAAGCGTTGTGAAGGAGACGAGGGGAACGTTTTTCTGAAAAGCGTTAAAGCCCTCAATCGCCGCGTCGCTTAAGATATTCTCCGAATCGTAGGAATTCAGAGTGCTGATAAGGAAGTTAAGACCGGTTGCGCTTGAAAACGGATTGGTATAACCCATGGTAATAATACCGTCCTGAGTAGCGTTAACCACCGTTTTAAAGCTGACCTCGCCATACTTTTCCTTAATAGCCGTCTGGGCTTTTTTACTGAGAAGAATACCCGCGGTATTTCCGACGAGCTTATCGCTCACCTTATTGATTTTTATTCCGCTTGAGGCTATCATTTCGCCAAAGAATTCGTTAGACGGAGTATAGGCGTCGGGTTTATACACGTTAGCGTTGATATATTCAACGGCGGTTCCCGTAGCTATCGAGCGAACAGACACGGATACTTTTTTTCCGTTAACCTTATAGCCCTTTGCGTTAAAGTCCTCCGCAACGTCATTGAGCCAGCCGTCGGTACCGCTTCCGCCCTTTTCGGTTGAGGTAAAGATTTCAATATCGACGTCGCCCTTTCCTTTAACGGTGAGCGGATATGACTTGTCTATATCGGGAAGCTCGTCCGCGACGCTGCTTGCTATCGAGGTGATAGGCGCCTTCTCGGGCGAAGCGGTATCTATATCGACCTTATTGTATAGTCTCGACAGCTCCTTTACCGCCTGCTCGTGAGAGATTGTATTATGAGTTTTACCGATGTCCTTTGTTTTGTTAATTCCTATTCCGATTATTGCTACAACCGCTACCGCAATCACTGCAATAATGGCTATAACCTTTTTATTCATTTTATTCTCCATATCCTTTTACCTAATTACCGTAGTACTTTGTATTTTTTATTAACTCCTTCATTTCCGCAAGAATCTGAAGGTTTTCCATAGACTGACCGTTTATTCCGTCGAGCTTCGATATTTCAAGCATAAGGTTATCAAGCAGAGTAATTATTACCTCGTTCTGTCTGATAATCCCGTCAACATAGGAAAGATGCTCGCCGTAAATCTGAATCTTAAGCTGCTTGCTGTCCTCGGGGAGCGCAAGCTCGTTGCGAAGGAGCTTATGGTACTCCTCCTCGTCGAACACTCCGATTCGGTTAATCGCCTTTTTTATATTCTCATAGAACAGACCTACGACCTCGTTTATTGTAGTTGTAAACTTGATATAGGTAAGCTCCGTCTTTTCAAAATTCTGTTCAAGTATTACGCCGAGACTTGCCTGTTTAGGCGAAATTCTGTTAATCTGGCCTATCAGAACAGAAATGTAATTAGCGAATTCCTTTTTATACAAGAGGCTCTGAAGGCTTCTTATATAATCCTTAGGGCTCTTAAGCTCTTCGCCGTCAACAAGCTTTACCTTCTTCGGCTTCGGCGGGACAAGAATTCTGTAATTTACGGTTATAAACAGCAGTATCGCCGCAAGGACGACAAGCAGGAAGATTAATTTAGTTCCGATACCCGGAGCCGACATATTCACTCCGAGAAAGCCGTCGGAAATAATAAATATACACGCGCCCGAAAGCAAAAGATTAAATACAAGAAGTTTAAAAAGTTTTCTTTTCATATTTATACCTCCTATCTCCGATTATATCACAGTACCCGAAGAATAGCAATTTAATACGCCCTGCTTTTCATATTTTCAAAACGGACTTCCGCGCTTTTTTTATACTCCGAAGCGATATAGGCGTTTACCATCACGCACAGAGCGTCGGTAAGGCGGGAGTAAGCGCTTTCGCTCGGCGGTATATAATCGCCGAGACAATCGCGAACGGTATCCTCAATACCGTTTTCCGGAGAAACCTTAACCTTGTCAATAATAACGCAGAAGTATTCAAGCAGCTTATCCTCGGATATTATATCGTCGCTTTCGTCGTCGGCGCTGCCGTTTACCATTTTCATAAGCTCACCGATGCTCTCGATTTTCATACTGTCTCTTATAAGTGAAATCAGCATAATTCTCGAAAGATGGCGAACGCGGTATTTTTTATTTACAGGTCTTGCGACGAAGCCGCGTTTCACCCAGTTCTGAACGGTCGAGGGCTCAAGTCCCGTAATCGAGCATACCTGAGAGAGAGTCAATCCGTCAGCCGCTTTTATAAGCGGACGGAAGCTGTCGGGAGCATAATTTTTTAAATGTGGCATATTTTCACCTGCTTTCGAGTTTACCTGATTATACCACAAGTTCACTTGACTGTCAAGTATATTCTTATGAACGGATTGTAAATTTGCATAAAAAAGGCGGCGTATTTTTACGCCGGTCTTTTTCGATTGACAGAAAGATTTATATTTTACAATCCCTCCACCGCTCACGCGGTCCCCCTCCCTTTACACAAGGGAGGCTTTCAATTAAAAACGGACGTCAAAAGACGTCCGTACTGTATTTATTAATCGTTAGGGATAAAGGCTTTATGAACGGCGGAAACCGCGCGGTCAGCCTCTTCAACGTCAATGATTACCGAAATCTTTATTTCGGAGGTGGAAATCATCTTGATATTAATTCCCCTGTCGTAGAGCGCTTCAAACATTTTTGTAGCGGTACCGGGATGGCTTTCCATACCCGCGCCGACGATTGAAACCTTAGCGACGCTTGTATCGCAAACAATTTCGGCTCCGTCGAGGATATCCAAATCCTTTAGAAGCTCAACGGCAACGGGACCGTTTTCCTTACTTACGCTGAAAACGATATCCTTTGTTGAATTTCTTCCGAAGGACTGAAGAATTATATCTACGTTAATCTGCTTCTGTGAAAGCTTATCGAACACCTTGAAAGCAACTCCCGGGCTGTCCTGAACGCCGAGAACCGAAACAAGGGCTACGTCCGTATCGTTAGTTACGCCGCGAATTAACATTTTTTCCATTTTTGTTACCTCCTTAACGATTGTACCCGGAACCGGGTTAAGAGATGAGAGAACCTCGAGCTTAATCGAATATTTTTTAGCCATTTCAACCGAGCGGTTATTCAGAACCTGAGCGCCGAGCGTCGCAAGCTCAAGCATTTCGTCATAAGTGATTTCCTTAAGCTTCTTTGCGCCCTCGACCTTTCGCGGGTCGGCGGTATACACGCCCTCAACGTCGGTAAAAATCTGGCACTTGTCGGCACGCAGCGCCGCCGCGATTGCAACAGCCGAGGTATCCGAGCCGCCTCTTCCGAGGGTTGTAAGGTCGTCGTAACGGTTAATTCCCTGGAAGCCTGCGACAACGACTATATTACGCTTGGCAAGCTCCGCCTGAAGACGGTTGGGACGGATATTCTTAATCCTTGCGGCGCCGTATACGGAATTCGTATTAAAGCCTGCCTGCCAGCCGAGAAGGCTTATAACGGGATAGCCGAGGCTTTCTATCGCCATAGCGAGAAGAGAAATAGAAATCTGCTCGCCTGCAGCAAGAAGCTGGTCAAGCTCTCTTTTCGGAGCCTTCGGGTTAATCTCTTTAGCTTTGTCTATAAGGTCGTCGGTTGTGTCGCCCTGAGCGGAGACAACAACAACAACGTCGTTTCCTTCTTTATAAGTATCGCATACAATTTTAGCTACATTCATCACGCGTTCGGCGTCAGCAACTGACGAGCCGCCGAACTTCTGTACAATCAGAGACATACAGCTTTTCTCCTTTCAGCAGAAAATTGTTATTAATAGTCGGTTACCTTGATAATGTTTATTACGTTAAGAGCTTCAAGCTTTTTCCTGAGAGCGTTTTCCGTCATTGAGTCGGTAATAAAGGCTGACTCGTCGGCGGGCTTACCCGTTCTTGTAAGGAATTTTACGTCGCCGAAGATTCTCTTTATTTCGCCCTCGCCGGCTTTAGCGCGGACGTAAAACGGCATACTGATAAGCTCTCTGTGGTCAATAACATAGCTTTCGCTTCCCGCGTCCCAGCCGAAAATCTTTCTTCTCCGGGTATGCTTAGCGGCGTCGACCATATCGGCGACTACTGCAGAAGCGGTAGGATATTTACCCGCGCCGGGACCGTAGAAGCACACGTCGCCCACGGCGTCGCCTCTTACGAGGATTGCGTTAAACACGCCGTTAACGCTTGCAAGCTGGCTGCCTTTAAATACTACGGCAGGGCTTACAAAGGCGGCAATCTCGTTCTCGTTCAGATACTTAATCTGGCCGAGAAGCTTTATAACGCCGCTCACGGACGAGATATACGCTACGTCCTCAAGGGTGATATTTGTAATTCCCTCGGTTTCAACCTGGTTTGGATATACGTGCTTTCCGAACGCGAGAGAGGCAAGGATACACACCTTACGGCAGGCGTCGAAGCCCTCGATATCGGCTGTCGGGTCCTTTTCGGCGTAGCCGTTATCCTGAGCAAGCTTAAGCGCGCCGTCGAAGCTCATACCCTCTTCTATCATTTTAGTAAGAATAAAGTTTGTCGTTCCGTTAAGGATACCCGCAACGCCCTCGATATTATTAGCGGCGAGGCACTGGTCCATAGGACGGATAATCGGTATTCTGCCGCCGACGGAAGCTTCAAACACTCGATGGCTCGCGGGATT
>JAILGO010000065.1 GCA_024696725.1 Eubacterium sp.
CCCGAGGAAAGCACGTAGAAACAGAGCTTACAGAGGAGCACCTGCGTCTTTTCATCCTCCGGCGGCTCGGTCATATTAAGCAAATCGCTCATCTTTAAAAGAACCTGCATAAACTTAAGGAACTTTCCGAAGGACTTAATCTTCATTTTAGGAAGCTTAGCCATATTGCCCTTCATAAATGCGTTCATTTTTTCCATTGACGAGAAAGCGAGCTCACCGTCAATTTTTTCCTGGCCGAGATATTCGCCGAGCTTAACGCTCCATTCACCGTTTTCAACGATAAAATGAACCGCTTCCTTTTCCTCTGCGTTTACCTTGGCGGAAACCTGATATATCGCGTTAACGCCCTCGAACTTCTTTTTAAGCTCGGGTACGTCGGTAGCAATAGTTTTCAAAAGCGGCAGTGCGCCTGCCATAAATACCTTATTAGTATAGCGTACTTCATCGCTTGGCATAGAAACAACTCCTTTCTGATTATACGGCGTTTTTTAGAATTCGTCGTCCCAGGCGTCGTCTGTCTCAAAGTCAGCGTGCATAGTTTCCTGAATAGCCTCTGCAATACCGTTAGCGTCAATCTTAGCGAGAGCGAGAAGGTCCTCCTGAAGTCCGATTGTTGAGAAATCGTCCTGGTGACCGAGCGACTTGAACGCGCAAGCCTTACCGCTCTTTGCGATAACCTCGGCTACAGCAGAACCGAGACCGCCCATAACCTCGTGGTCCTCGGCTACGATAATACGGCGGGTATCCATAATAGCGGAAAGAACCGCCTCTTCGTCGATTGGCTTAATAGTGTGCATATTAAGTACGCGTACGCTGATTCCGCCGTCTGCCTCCGCCATTCTCGCAGCCTGCATAGCCTCAAATACGCAGGAGCCGCAAGCGATAACGGTAATATCTGTACCCTCGTTCATAACGGAAGCCTTATTCCATTCGAACTTGCAGTCCTCTACGTTCTTATAGATAACCTGGTCAAAGCCTCTGTTAATACGGATATAAACGGGACCGGGAATATCGTAAGCAGCCTTAACGGCGTGATAGGTCTCGGAACCGTCGCACGGACAGATAACCGTCATGTGAGGAAGAACTCTCATACAAGCCATATCTATAAGGCTGTGGTGAGTTGAGCCGGCCTGACCGAAGGAGGTACCTGCGTGCGTAGCGATAATTTTAACGGGTACGTTCTGATAACAGATATCGGTATGTACCTGGTCAAGTGAACGCGCTGCGGCAAAAATCGCGAAGGTAGAAGCAAACGGAACGAGACCGTTTTTAGCCATACCTGCGGCAACGGAGAAAAGATTCTGCTCCGCGATACCTACGTTAACGAATCTTTCGGGGAATTTTTCACCGAACATACCGATTTTAGTTGATTTAGCAAGGTCTGCCGTAAGAGCAACAACATCAGGGTGCTCCTCGCCGAGCTCACAAAGTGCAATACCGTAACATTCCGCCGTTGACAGCTTGGTTGTGTCAACCGATGTATATGTCATACCACCCATGATTACGCCTCCTTTTCAACGCGCTCTATGCGCTTCTGATAGTATCTGTCAAGTGACGCCGTTGCTTCGGCAAGCTTAGTTTCGTCAAGCGAGCCGTAATGCCAGAGGTAATTATCCTCCATAAAGTCAACACCTGCGCCCTTGAAGGTATCCATAATAATAGCCGTCGGCTTGTCGCCGCCGTTTTTATGGTTTTCAATAGCAGCCTCGATAGCGCCGTTGAGCTCCTTTAAGTTCTGGCCGTCGACTCTGCATACGTTAAAGCCGAACGCCTCGAACTTCTTATCGACGGGCTCAATGCTCATTTCGTCATTCGTTCTTCCGTCAATCATACACTTGTTATTATCAACAAGAACGACGATATTTGAAAGCTTGAACTGTGCGGCGCTCATTGCAGCCTCCCAGTTTGAGCCCTCGTTAAGCTCGCCGTCGCCGGTGATAATATAGTTCATATAGTCGATACCGTTAACTCTTCCCGCGAGCGCAAAGCCTACCGCAAGAGAGAGACCGTGACCGAGAGAGCCTGTTGAGAACTCGCAGCCGTTAACCTTGTTAGCGTCAAGGTGCATACCGATTTTAGCTCCCGTAAGGTTAAAGATATGGAGCTCTTCCTCGGGCATATAACCGAAGTCAACGAGTACGGGCGCATAGCCTACCGCAGCGTGTCCCTTAGAGAGAACGAAACGGTCTCTGTCGGGCATCTTGGAATCGTTAGGGTCAAGCTTCATAAAGCGGTGATAAAGAATCGTCATAGCGTCCATACAGGACATTGCGCCGCCGAGGTGACCTGAGCCGCCCCAGTTAGCGGTTTTAAGGGTAAGACGTCTGAGCTCGTCAGCCTTCTTTTCAAGGCGGAGCCATTCAGCCTTATCAAATGGTTTATAATCTGCCGGCATAATATTACTCCTTTCGTTAAAACGAATTATTTAAGACCTATATCCTGATGTCTGCTTGCTACTACGGCGAAGGCGTCCTCTGCGATATCAATCGAAAGGGCGATATCCTCGTCGGAGAGAGCAGCATTGATAAAGTGGTTATGGTGAGAAGCGAGGAACAAACCTCTGCTTACGCACTCCGCTACCCATTCCTGATGAAGCATAAGGCTGTCGTCGTTAGCTATTCTCAGATAGAACAAAGCGGGCTCGCCCGATACGACGAGGTCGAAACCGTGCTCCTTACCCGCTGCCTTAAGACCTTCGGTAAGCTTAATGCCCTTCTCGCGGAACATCGTAGGAATGTCGAGTCTCTTCATCTTATCAATACAGGCAAGACAGGCGGCAAACGGCTCTGCGCTGAGCCAGTAGGAGCCCGTATAAACGACGGAGGAGGCGGTAGCCTTCATGTGCTCCTGACCGGTGACGGCTGACATATTATAGCCGTTTGCAAGCGCTTTACAGAAGCAGGAAAGGTCAGCCTTGATTCCGTAATAGTGGTCGGAGCCTGCCAAATCGAGACGGAAGCCCGTTCTTACGTCGTCGAAAATAAGTACCATACCGTGTTCGTCGCAGAACTTACGCACCGCTTTCCACTGCTCCGGAGTCGCGCATACGTTATCGTAGAAATTACCGTGGTCGTACGGCTGAGCGATAAGACCGGCTACGTCGCCGCCGCAGGCGTCGTAAGCTGCCTGCATAGCGTCAAGGTCAAACCACGGAACGATAATATTATTAGCGACCTCTTCGGGAGTGATACCGGGATAGTCAGCCTTCTGAGCCCACTGGAAGTCACCGTGATAGTAGCCCTTGAAGAACATCATCTTCTTTTTGCCGGTATGAGCTCTCGCGCACATTACCGAGAAGGTAGTCGCATCGGAGCCGTTCTTCATAAAGAAAGCCCAGTCAGCCATAGCGACGGTATCCTTAAGGAGCTCGGCGCACTCTACCATTTTATACGAGGGAGAGGTAGTACAGTTACCTAACTTAAGCTGCTCTATAGCCGCTTTATCAACGTCGTCGTCGCAGTAGCCGAGCACGTTGGGACCGTAGGCGCACATCATATCAATATATCGGTTACCGTCAACGTCCCAGAAATAGGTTCCCTTTGCGTGGTCGCCCATAAGAGGCCACTTCGTAATCGGGAGCCAGAGTCCCTCGGAAGGTCCTAAATGGCCGTAGATTCCCGACGGAATTGCGTCGAGCGCTCTCGCAAACCATTCACGAGATTTTTCGTGGGTATATTCGGGATATTTACTCATAGCTATTCCCTCCTTAACCTAAGTATACCGCAACTCTGTCGAGAATACGGTTAATGTTATCTATCATATTACACATTCCCGCCATATAGATATTGCCCGCGCAAAGCTCCGAAATAGTCGAGGCGGTACCCGTGAAAAGACCGTGGGCGAGGTCGATTGAATTAAATTCCATAATCGCTCTCGGCGTGTCGGGTTTTTCCTTAATAAGCTCAAGCTTATGGTCGCGGCAGCGGATTGTTACAACGGCGGCGTCCTTAATTCCCATCTGAACGTCTCCGTCGATGATATAGGAAGCGGACAGTTTGCTTATACTGTCGTTATTAGCGAGAGCGCAGATAGCTCCGCCGATTGTATACATCGTTAAAATCGTCGAGGTTTCAAAGAACTTTCTGTCCTTCATATCCTCATCGCTCGGCATAAGATATTTAGTGAGCAAATCGGTAAGCTGAGTAAAAGGACCGAGCAGGAATTTAAGCACCTGGACGGGATTCTTAGCCGGTACGCCCGGCTTTGAGTTGTCTATTAAATCATTGAATTTTTCAGGGGACGAAAACTTCATCTTACAGGTGCAGCCATAGTCACCCTCCGTGAATTTACAGCCGTCCTCCGAAAACGTATACGTTACGCAGGGACCGTCGCTGACGTCAAAGCAAAGTGCAACGGGCTTCTTAAGCGACTTGCACACAGCTTTCGCCTCGTCAACCGTATCGCAGAGGTTTTCAAGAGTTCTTAAAACACCGTACGCATTAACGAAGGCAAGCGCTTTTGCTTCTTTCATAAACATTCCTCCTTATAAAAAATAATGTCATACATATTATAACATATTATTTATACTGTATCAATAACAAAACAATGACAAATGCGGATAATTTTGTACAACTTTAACATACGAAGGAGTTTATAAACAGCGGAATCGCGTCGGAAGCAGTCACAACCCGATAAACAGTTTTGCTTCACAGGAAGCGCCGTATCAAAAAAAGAGCCGTCTCG
>JAILGO010000069.1 GCA_024696725.1 Eubacterium sp.
GACGGTAACGGTAGCTGTTATTTATCTTACTTATTTTAGCCTGTGTCGGACCCAACACAAAAAGTTTTACGTCGCTGTAAACCGAGGTGTTAAGTCTCTTCAGCTCATCAAAAAAGCATTTTGAGCCTATTACCGCCGAATACTCATTTTCGCTCATAAAGGTAACGGAAAACAAATCGCAGTACGGCGGATAAACCATTAGCTTTCTCATAAGTATTTCATTTTTATAAAAACCCTTGTAGTCCTGATTCGCGGCGAATTCAAGCGTTTCGTTAAACGGATTTATTGTCTGAATAACCGCCGTTCCCTTTTCGCCTCTTCTTCCGGCTCTTCCAACAACCTGAGTTATCAAATCAAAGGAGCGTTCGGACGCCGTATAGCTTTCGTCATATAGTGAATTATCAGCGTTTACTACCCCTACAAGCGTTACATTATCGAAGTCGAGCCCCTTAGCGACCATCTGAGTACCGATAAGTATATCGTATTCACCCCCGGCGAAGGAATCGAGAAGCTTTCTGTGAGAAAACTTAGCGGTTGTCGTATCGGCATCCATTCTGAGAATACGGGCTTCCGGGAATAATCTTTTAAGCTCGTCCTCAATCCTCTGAGTACCGAAGCCGCTGTAACGTACAGAGTCGGAGCCGCACTCGGGACATATATTATCAAGCTTTTTACTGTATCCGCAGTAATGACACATAAGTCTGTTGCTGTAGCTGTGATAGGTAAGAGAAATCGAGCAGTTCGGACAGGTTATAATATGTCCGCACTCGTTACAGGCTATAAAGGTGTTATACCCTCTTCGGTTAATAAGAAGTATAGTCTGCTTACCGTTATCGAGGTTTTCTCGAATATAGCGGTTGAGAACCGACGAAATCGGCGTTTTATTACCAAGCTTCATTTCAGCCTTCATATCGACGGTAATTACCTCGGGAAGCACGGAATCACCGAAGCGCTCGTTTATCTCACAGAGAGTATAACGTCCCTCAAGAGCGTTGCTGTAGGTTTCAATGCTCGGAGTGGCGGAGGACATCAGAAACAAGGCTTTGTTATACTTGGCTCTGAAGCGCGCAACGTCCTTAGCGTTATATCTCGGGGTGCGCTCGCTCTTATAGGTATGCTCCTGCTCCTCGTCCATAACGATAAGTCCGAGATTGTTAAGAGGAGCAAAAGCAGCGGAGCGGGTTCCTATAACAATTTTAGCTTCGCCGCGCTGAGCTCTTTTATACTCGTCATTTCTCTCGCCGATTGAAAGTCCGCTGTGAAGCACAGCGATTTTACTTCCGTACCTTTTATGGAAAATTGAAAGCATCTGAGGCGTAAGACTGATTTCAGGTACCATCACGATAACGTCGCGACCGTTTTTAACCGCGTCGTCAATAAGCTTAAGGTAAACCTGAGTCTTACCGCTACCCGTAACTCCGTAAAGAAGAGCGGTGCCGCCGCCGTCAAGAAGAGAATTAAGCGTTTTATACGCCTTATTCTGCTCCTCGGAAAGCTCGATATCCCACATCTCGCCCGATGCGCCTACGCCGCTAAAGGGATTACGGTATACTTCCTTACGGTAGAACTCTATAAAGCCGTTTTTTTCAAGATTTTTTAAAACAGCTATTCCGACTGAGCAGAACTCTAAAACCTCGTTTACGCCGGCAGAGCCGACATCGAAAAGAAGCTCAAGAACAAGTCGCTGCTTTTTTGTAACGTAGTTAAGAATCGTTTCGTCGTCATTAACAAGACGTACCATTCTTTCGCTCATTGCTTTAAGCTTACCGTAGCCCCTGGGCAAAGCCTGCTTAAGACAGTCGTAGGTAGTGCAGAAGCATCGTTCTCTTAACCACAGCGCAAGCTTAACCATCTCTTCGGAAAGAGCTATCTCGTCAACAGAAAGTATTTCCTTAAGCGAAGCACTGTCCGAATCACCGTCAAGCGAAATCACTATACCGCTTCGTTTAACGTTACCGCGACCGAAAGGCACTGTAACAGCGCTTCCGATAAATATTCTATCGCTGAGAGATTCGGGCACAGAGTAGCTGTAGTCCGTATCAAAGCTGAAAAAAGTATTATCAACCGCAACGGTTGCTACGGTTCTTTTCATAATCACTTAAGCTCGTCGGGCTCTGTAATTACATACTTGCCGTCGCAGATTTCCTCGATAGCCTTAGAAACGGTCTTCTCAACAACCGGTTCGTGCTTTTCGATAGCGTCGTCTCTGATTTCACGCGCTCTTTTAGCCGTTCCGATAACGAGGCTGTAACGCGAGTTAACATTTTTAAGCATTTTCTTTAAATCGGGATTAAACATATAAATTCTCCTTATCTGTTATGAGCTGAAAGCTCAATTTCTAATATTTCTTCAATTTTATCAACGGCGACGTTAAGGTCGTCGTTAACTACATTATATCTGTATAGCTCGGAAAGCTCGATTTCAAGCTTTGCGCGTTCAAGGCGCTGTTCGATTACATCTTCGGTCTCCGTGCCTCTTTTAATAAGCCTTCTGCGAAGTTCCTCAATACTCGGAGGGAGAAGGAAAATAGGTACGCAGTCAGGTCTTAATTTCATAATATTCTGACCGCCCTCGACCTCTATAATCAAAAAGCAGATTTTACCGTCCGAGATTGCTTTATTCACGCCTTCTACGGGCGTACCGTAATAATTTCCGTTATATACAGTATGCTCAAGAAGTCCTTTTGAATTAATAAGACGTTTAAATTCTTCTTCTGTCTTGAAGTAATAATCGACGCCGTCCTGCTCGCCCTCGCGGATAGGCCGGGTTGTTGCGGATACGCTTTTAACGATATCCGTTCTTCTTTTAAGAAGCTCCTGAAAAACAGTATCCTTTCCGCAGCCGCTCGGAGCGGAAAAAACGACAAGCATTCCCTTTTCAGCCATTAATCAGTCTCCTCCTTAAATCTTTTCTGAATAGTCGCAAGCTCAAGGTAGCTTAAAACAACATTATCACTGTCGGTAATAATAACGCTTTTTGTTTTTCTTCCGTGAGTTGCGTCAATA
>JAILGO010000084.1 GCA_024696725.1 Eubacterium sp.
CAGTGCTCGTTATAGTAAACATAGGGCGAATACTGAAGAAAGAAATCCTCGCCGGAAAGCTTAATCGGGATAATTCTGTGGTTCTGCCTTGCGGGATGGTTGACTCTTCCCATATAGCCCTCGTTCTCCTTACAGAGCTGACATTTCGGGTAAGCGCTCTGCTTCATCGTAAGCGCCGCCGCGATAGCCTTCGGGTCCTTTTCGGGCTTGGAAAGATTAACCGTAATATCTATATCGCCGTACCCGGTTTCAGTTATCCATTTTATATCGTTTTTAATTCTGTATTCGCGGATGTAGTCGCTCTTTCTTGAAAGCTTGTAATAGTATTCCGTCGCCGCCTTCGGAGACTCCTCATATTCTGCGCGGAAGCGCTTGATAACCTCGCTCGGACGCGGAGTGAGAATACCCATGATTTTAGTGTCGAAAAGGTCGCGGTAAACGACGCTGTCCTCACAGAGTCCGTTTTCGGCGGAATAGCCGAGAATTACGCCGAGGATATCCTCAAGCTCAGCCTTTCCCTCAGCCTCGCAGTCCTCAAAAGAGTCAAGCCCGAGCGCCTGACAAACCTGATTTATGCTGAAAATAACGTCCTCTTTTTCTATAAGTCCGTTACGCTCTGCGTAAAAAACCAACTCTTTAACAGCCTGAAAAATAGTCATAAAAATATACTCCCGACTTAATATTGTTTTTATTATAAAACATTAAAATCTCATTTGCAATAATTTACAAAAAAATATTTATGTGTTATAATCAATATAATATAACCAAAGGGGCGATTGATATGGAAATATGCGTTTTCGGCTCGGCAAGCAAAAGCATAGATAAAAAATATATAAATGCAGTTGAGGAAATGGGAGAGTTTCTTGCCCTTAGGGGACATAATCTCGTTTTCGGCTCGGGAAGCGCAGGCTCAATGGGCGCCGCCGCAAGAGGTTTCAGAAAAGGCGGCGGAAAAACTCACGGAGTTATTCCGAAGTTCTTTAAGGATGAACTTAAGGAATTCGTCGACTGGAACTGTGAAGAGATGACTTATACGGAAACAATGCGTGAAAGGAAAGCCGTAATGGAGGATTTGGCGAGCGCGTTTATTATTACGCCCGGAGGTCCGGGTACGTTTGAAGAGTTTTTCGAGGTGCTTACCCTGAAACAGCTCGGACGCCACAGAAAGCCTATTGCTTTTTACAATGTCGACGGCTATTTCGATAAGCTTAACGACGCGCTCGAATATATGATTGAAAAGGATTTCACTAAGGAATCCTGTCGTGCGCTTTATAAGTTCTTTACGGACGTGGACGAGCTTGCGAAATATATTGAAAACGACGATATGGATGGCTTAACCCTCCGCGATTTAAAATAGGAGTGATAATTATGAAGGACCATTATATTATAGCAATAGGACGTCAGTTTGCGAGCGGCGGACGTGAAATAGGTCACATGCTCGCCGACAGACTCGGTATAGGATTTTACGACTCCGAGGCGCTTCGAAGCGAGGCAAAGACGCTCGGAATCGAGGACGGTATTTTTGATTTGTTCGACGAAAAGCCGACGAGGAGCTTTTTGTTCTCCGTCGTTATGGACCCTTACGCAATCGACAGCGCCGTTAATTCGGGTAAGGTAATCGAGGCTCAGCGTAAGGTTATTCAGGCTGCCGCGGATAAAGGTCCGTGCATAATAGTCGGACGCCGCGCCGATAAAATCCTTGAGGACAATAAGGCGGAAACCGTAATAAGCGTGTTCATCGCCGCCGATATTGAGGACAGAATGGCGCGCTTTCTCGAGCGTGAGGATATGCCCGAAAAACAGGCGAAAAGGTTTATTGAGCGTAAGGACAAGGAGCGCGCGTCGTATTATAATTATTTCTTCGACGGAAAGTGGGGAAGAGCGGATAACTATACTATGTGCTTCTCTACCTCCCGGATGTCGAAGGATAAAATCTGCGATATAATTATTGACTATATTGAAAGCTTATAAGGAACGGAATATGAAACCTTTATCTCTTAAAGAAATTATAGAAAGTACGGGCGCTTCGTGCGCGTTTGACGGCGATTTGACCGTCACGGGAGTTTCAAGCGATACAAGAACTATTCAGAAGGGCGATTTGTTCGTAGCTCTCGTCGGCGAAAGATTCGACGGAAACGATTACGTTAACGTCGCGGCTGAAAGCGGAGCGGTTGCGGCTCTGTGCTCTAAGCCCGTTGAAGCGGATATACCCGTCCTCCTCGTTGACGATACGCTTAACGCGCTTCACCGTCTTGCGGAGTATTACAGAACGCTGCTTGATATCCGCGTTGTTGCCGTTACGGGAAGTAACGGAAAAACTACGACGAGGGATATGACTAAAGCCGTGCTCGCGTCAGCGTACAAGGTCTATTCAACCGAGAAAAACTATAATAACGAGATAGGTCTGCCTAAAACGATTCTTCAGACCGACGGCGATTTCGATATCGCCGTGCTTGAAGTGGGTATGAATCACCTCGGCGAAATCAGCCGCCTTACAAAAATCGGAAAGCCCGACGTTGCGCTTATTACAAATATCGGTAAGGCGCATATAGGAAATCTCGGCTCACAGGATAATATACTTAAGGCGAAGCTTGAAATCCTTGAGGGCCTCAATCCCGACGGATTAGTTATTTTTAACGGCGATGACGCATACCTCAGAAAGGCCGACGCAAACGGCTTCAGAAAGGCGTTTGTCGGAATAAACGGCGAGGCTGAGCTTAAAGCTGAGGATATTGAGGTTAAGGACGGAAAGACATATTACACCGCCGTGTATGACGGTAAGAAATACAGAGGCTCAATACCCGTAATCGGTAATTATAACGTGCTCAATTCGCTTGAGGCTATGCGCTGCGGAATTGAATTCGGGATTATGCCCGACGAGGCGTTTAAGGCGCTCGCGGATTATCAGAGCGTCGGAATGCGCTGCGAGGCGGAAACCGTCGGCGGCGTGACTCTCGTTAAGGACTACTATAACGCAAGTCCCGATTCGTCAAGGGTGGCTCTTGAAGCCCTCGGCGACTATACTCAGGGCGGAAAGAAGACAGCCCTCCTCGGCGAAATGCTTGAGCTCGGCGATTACAGTGCCGCGGAGCATAAGGCTCTCGGTGAGATGTGCGTAAAAAACGGGGTAGAGCTTGCGCTCTTTATCGGCGACGACTGCGCTTCGTTTAAGGAGGGAATGCCCTCGGCGACGGTCTTTGCAAAAGCCGAAAGGGAAGCTTACGCTGAAAAAATAAAATCCCTCGTTACCGAAGGCAGAATAAGTAAAGGCGACGCCGTTTTAATTAAAGCTTCAAGAGGAACTAAAATGGAGGACTTTTACGAGGTTATAAAAGCAGCGTTACAGTAAAACAAAAACGGGCGTCAGCCCGTTTTTTTATTCGTCGTATTTTAAATCGGAAATTTCAATAATCCTTTTGCAGAGCTCGGGGTATTCGATTCCGATTGCCGCCGCCTCCTGCGGAAGAAGACTCATCTGAGTCATACCGGGGAGCGAGTTCGCTTCAAGACAGTAGAAGTCGCCGTCCCTGCTGTTGAGAATAAAATCTATTCTGCCATAAACCTCAAGTCCGAGCGCGTCGAATACGCGTTTTGCGTAAAACTGAAGCACCTTCGTCTGCTCCTTAGTGAGCTGTGCGGGGCATACCTCGATTGTCTTACCCGCCTGGTACTTGTTTTCGTAATCGTAAAAGCCGTCCTTAGGAATAATCTCAATCGGCGGAAGAACCGTGTCGCCGAGAACTCCGACTGAAAACTCTCTGCCCTTTATATAATCCTCTATAACGATTTCGTCCTCGTATTTAAACGCCTTTTCGAGAGCGAGCTCGTACTCGTCGGCATTCTGAACTATTGAAACGCCTACGCTCGAACCGCCCGAGCAGGGCTTGATAACGCAGGGACGGGTAAAGCCCGTCGAAGCGTTTCCGCCCTTTTTCATAACGGTATAGTCGGCGGTTTTAATTCCGTTTGCGACCATAATCTGTTTTGAATAATACTTGTTCATAGCGAGCGCCGAAGCAAGACATCCCGAGCCCGTGTATTTAATTCCGAGCAAATCGAAGCTTGCCTGAACCTTTCCATCCTCGCCGTCCTCGCCGTGTAAGCCGAGAAATACGAAATCCGCCTTTTTACAGATTTTAATTACGTTCTTTCCGAAAAATCTGTCCTCGCTGACTCCGCGTGCTTTTTTTATTTCGTCAAGAGACGGGTCGGTAAGTCCTATAAGCGAAGCCGCGTCCTCGTCCGCGCCGTTTTCAAAGAAGGTGTCTATATCGCCCTCGTAGCCCATAAACGCGTCAAGCAGAACGGCGTTCTCGCCTATACTGCGTAACGCCTTTACAATGTTCTTTGAGCTTGTGAGCGATACGTCGCGCTCCGTGCTTATTCCGCCGCCTAATACAACAATATTCATATATTTTGTGTCCCCAATCTGAAATATCCTTAGTATTATACTATATTCAGTTTGAAATGTCTATATTAATTATCTATTTCTTCGTCTAAATATTCTCTCGCCTTCGTAAAGCCGCGTCCGCGTACCTCTTTAATTTTAGTAATGGTTATAAATGCGTTCGGGTCAATCGACTGAACAAGCTCCGTGGTTTCGAAGAGCTTTCTCGACGGAATAATGCAAAGCACCGCCTTCTGCTCTATGCTGAGAAGTCCCGTTTCAATGAGAGGCATGGTAACGCCGAGGTTGAGCTCGCCTATTAGCTTTTCCCTTATAAGCTCGTATTTTTTCGATACGATGTAAAGCTGAGTCTGCGCCTGACCGAATATCATTATCTTATCGAGCGCGTACGCCTCAAGAACGAGTACGACAATTCCGAAAAGCGTTTTTTCGGGCTTGACGAAAAGCGCCTGACCGCCGACGACTATAATATCGGTTGCCCAGACGAGAACGGCAACGGGAATATGAAGCCATTTGTGTAAAACGAGGTTAACTACGTCCATTCCACCCGTCGACGAGCCGACTCTCATTACAAGTCCGAGCGCGATGCCCATAAGCACGCCCGCGAAAAGCGAGGCGAGAAGCGTGTCGTCGGTTATATTGTCGATGCCGGGTATTCTCTGCATAACTCCGAGCATAACCGGGTAGAGGATTGAGCTCGCGACCGTAGTGAAAAAGAATTTTTTGCCGAGAACTACTAACCCTAAGATTAAAAGAATAACGTTCTGAATAAGTACGAGCGTTGCCGTGTCGACGGGAAGTATTCTGTTTAACACGATAGCAATACCCGTCGTGCCGCCCATAATTATATCGTGCGGAATAATGAATGCCGCTACGACGAACGCGAGAAGCGCGTTTCCTATAATAATAAACGCTGTTGTTTTAAGGTAATCCTTATATCCTTTTTTAAGCATAATTGCGTGCCTCGCTTTACTTTAATAGACTGATGTGATAAAATATATCTCATAAAATTTATGCAACCATTTGATTATACATTTTTTGAATAAAAATGCAATACCCATTATTGATATTTCATAAAAAAGATAAGGTGATAACGTGAAAAAGCTGAAGTATGTATCCGCAATAATCGCCGGCAACGCTCTCTTTGCCTTCGCCGTAGCTGCGTTTGTAATTCCTAACGGAATACTTATGGGCGGAATTACGGGCGTCGGTATCGTGCTGAATAAGCTTTTCGGGATTAACACGGCTTTATTCGTATTGATTGTAAACTCCGTGCTTATGCTTGCGGGACTTATTATCCTCGGAAAAAAGTTTTTCTTTTCAACCGTTGCGAGCTCGCTTTTGTATCCTCTTTTTCTCGAGCTTTTTCAGCGTATTCCCGTGCTGTCCAATCTCACCGACGACCTTCTTCTTTCCGCAATTTTCGCGGGCGCGCTTCTCGGCGCGGCTATCGGACTTCTGATGCGTCAGGGCTCGTCAAGCGGCGGTACGGATATTATCGGTCTTATAGTTAATAAGTATACCCATATCTCCGTCGCCGTAACGGTTTGGGCAGCGGATATTATGGTTATCGGATTTCAGGCGCTTACCTCAAGCTCGGAAAGTCTGCTTCTCGGTATAATAAC
>JAILGO010000098.1 GCA_024696725.1 Eubacterium sp.
CTTATGGGCTTTTTCGTCATAAATAAAGTTTTTCTTTGAGCGCTTAAAATAACAGCAGGTATCAGTTGCCCAATTATAACCGGTAGGAGAATAAAAGTGCTCCAGCATCTCCTATGTTCCCATATAGAAGTAGCGTTTGATCGGAGACAGCTCGTTTGCGATTCTGGGTACCTTGTTAGTAATAGAAACGCCTCTCAGACTTTTTACGTTACAAAAATCGGGATAAACGGTTTTAACGCCCGAGGGTATTTCATAATACTCGTCCTCTTTAGCCTCGGGATAAACTACTATTTCGGTTTTATCGCGGGAGAATACTACGCCGTTAACCGAGCAGAAATTCTTATTATTTCCGTCGACCTCAACCGCCTTTATATTATAACAGGATTTTACGATGCTTTCGTCGGTTCCTATAGCTTCAACGCCGGCGGGAAGCTTTAAGACGCTCAGCCCGACGCATTCGGAAAACGCGCCGTTTTCGATGTGCTTTAAGGATTCCGGAAGAGTTATTTCCTCAAGATATCTGCAACAGCAAAACGCCTCTTCCCCTATACGCTCAAGATTTGACGAAAGGGTGATGTTCCTGAATTTTGAGCATAAAAAAGCTCTTTCGCCGATAAATCTTACGCTGTCGGGAAGCACAAGCGAGTCATAGCCTAAAAACTCGCACGCCGCATCGGCAACGGTTACCGTACCGTCTTTTACGCTGAACGGAGAGCTTGTACCCGTGCCTCCTCTGTCAAATATTATAAGCGCGTTACCGAAATAAAGATAGTTTCCGTCCCAGTTACTCTTATCATTCTGAAAAGCGGTACCGTAAAAAATATTACACCAGGTTTCTTCAAGCGTTCCGTTATATTCAATATCCTTAAGCTTTCTGCAATACTGAAAAGCGTCAGAGCCTATAGTCTTAACCGACGGCGCCATTTCAAGCGAGGTAAGATTATAAAACTTTCGGAGATGATAATTCATTATCTCTTTAACCGAGCTGTCGAACACGGCTTTTTCGGCATAAACGGCATACTTCGGGTTTTCAAACCACGGATATTCGGGATTCCACTCGTACGTTTTTTCCATGGATTCGTATTCACCGTAGCCGCTGAAATCGGGAATTTCAACCGGAGGCTCAAGCTTCGGCGAGCCGTTATCGGAAAAGGTTATCGTTTTAGTTTCGCTGTCGTAGGACCAGTCATAGTTATAGAAACTTCCGCTTGCGGATTCGGGCGGAATACCGTCGTCAGCCTCTTCGCCGTAATTCGCAAAGGCGCTGAACGAAACGGTGCTGAGTAACAACAGCGCCGGGATAAAAACGCATAACAGCTTCTTCATAGATATCACCTTCCGTAGTTAATTATACACCCCCATAAATAAAAAAACAAGAGACAGCCGCAACTGCCTCTTGTTTTTAATCACTTATGCCTTGATGTACTTAATCATCTCAAGCGCAGCGTTAATGTCGCCGTCAACCTGAATCTTGCCCGAAGTAAACGCAGCAACGGGGTCAAGCTTACCGTTGATGAGCTTAATGAAGTTAGTCGGATTGATAGTGATTATAGCGTTTCTGTCATAATACTCATAAGGCTCAACGTTTACCTTGCCATCTTTAATTTCTATATAAAAGATGCCATTAACTGATTTGCCTTCGATATTAATCTGAAAAGCTCTAACACCCTGAACATCAGAAACATCAATACCGTAAAACTTATCTCTTGCAGCTTCAACAATTGCTTCATAGGTCATAGCCATTGTTCTCTACCTCCTTAATAAATTTTAGCTATTTTAACACAATATAATATGAATATCAAGAAAAATTTGACGAAACATAGTAAAAAATATACAAAATTTATAAAATTTTAATAAGTAAGGTATATTTAAAAGCACGCGGATAAAAATATAATCGGTGATTATTATGGCGCTTATGCTTATAAAGGCGTTTTTTATCGGGGGAATTATCTGCGTTATCGGTCAGCTTTTAATTGATATTACAAAGCTGACCCCCGCGAGAATTCTTGTAAGCTTCGTTTGTATCGGCCTTTTGCTCGGCGCTGTCGGGATTTACCCTAAGCTCGTTGAATTCGCAGGCGCAGGGGCTACGCTTCCGCTCACGGACTTCGGCAACGCTCTCGCCGAGGGAGTACGGGAAAGCGTAAAAAAGGACGGCTTTATCGGTATTTTTACCGCACCGTTTACCGCGATGTCGGGCGGTGTTACCGTCGCCGTACTGGCGGGTCTTATAACCGCTTTAGTTACAAAACCGAAGGACAAGTGATAATATGAGTATTTCAAAATCGGATTATTCTAAAATGACGGACAAGGCGAGCCCGAATTCGCCCGTTATACTTAACTGCATTAAAGCTTTTATTTTCGACGGCGGACTCTGTACTCTTGCAGAGCTTATGAGCGAGCTATTTGAAAAGGCGGGACTCGGAAAAAACGAGGTGCGCTTTGCCGTACCTTCGCTTGTTATAGTTATTACCGCAATTCTCACCGGTCTCGGAGTATACGATAAAATCGCGCGCCACGCGGGAGCGGGAACTATCGTGCCGATAAGCGGCTTCAGCAACTCCGTAGTCGCGCCTGCGCTGGAGTTTCAGCACGAGGGCTACGTCCTCGGCACCGCCGCGCAGACGTTCAGCATAGCAGGACCCGTCATAGTTTACGGTACGGCAACAAGCGTGGTTTACGGGTTAATATATTACTTGGCGACGAAATAAAAGCAGGGAAACTCCCTGCTTTTGTTATACCTGATACTCGATAAATCAGAATTTACAAAGCTTTTCCACCAGATACTTTGATTACCTGTCCTGTAATCATTCTTGCCTGTTTACTTGCAAGGAATAAAACAGTTTCTGCAATATCTTCTGGTTGAATTAATTTTCCCATTGGAATTAAAGGAACAACT
>JAILGO010000151.1 GCA_024696725.1 Eubacterium sp.
CGCAGCTTAATAACGGATATATCAACACCGCTTATATTATTAACGATATAAGCAGGGCGTTTACAAACCTCCGCGATTTTCACGAGCTTTACTGCTTCGGTCATCTTACCGAGGCGGCGTGCGCCTATTATCTCGCGACGGGTGAGGATAAGCTCCTTAACGCCGCGAAACGCTTTGCGGGCTTAATATGCGAAACCTTCGGCGCGGATAAGACGAAGGGCTATCCCGGACACGAGGAGGCTGAGCTCGCCCTCGTTAAGCTTTATGAGCTGACGGGTGAGAAGCGCTATCTTGACACGGCGGCGTACTTTATTGACGAGCGCGGTAAAAAACCGTATTATTTCGACGCCGAGCACGGCAATAAGAGCGGTGACGATTACCGCTATCAACAGGCTCATATTCAGCCGAGACTTCAGAGAGAGGCGACGGGGCACGCGGTAAGGGCGGTATATCTTTACAGCGGTATGGCTGACGTCGCAAAATACACGGACGACGACGGGCTTTACGACGCGTGCAGGGCGCTTGCGGAAAACATAATCACAAAACAGATGTATATCACGGGAGGCATAGGCTCAAGCTCCGACGGCGAGGCGTTCACCTTTAACTATGACCTTAAAAACGACCTCGCATACTGCGAAACCTGCGCATCAATCGGCTTTATATTCTTTGCAAGACGAATGCTTGAAATCGAGCCGAACGCCGCCGTTGCCGCTGCCGCGGAGCGCGCGCTTTACAACACGGTGCTTTCGGGCATGAGCGAGGACGGAAAGCGCTTCTTTTACGTAAATCCGCTCGCGGCGCTCCCCGAGGCTTCCGAAAAGGACAGGCGTAAAAGACACGTTAAAACGGTAAGGCAGAAATGGTTTGCCTGCGCGTGTTGTCCGCCGAACCTTGCGCGGCTTATCGGCTCGCTCGGAGAATATGCGCTGACGGAGAACGAAAGCGCGGTATACGTTCATCAGTATATCGGAGGCGAATACAAGACCGTAAACGGCGCGCTCGTTATCGAGTCCTCGTACGCCGAAAACGGAAGCGTAAGAATACAGGTTACGCCCGATAAGGCGTTTACGCTCGCCGTAAGGCTTCCCGACTGGTGCAGAGCTTAC
Source organism: Eubacterium sp. (assembly GCA_024696725.1). GTDB lineage: Bacteria > Bacillota > Clostridia > Oscillospirales > Acutalibacteraceae > Eubacterium_R. The sequence continues at coordinate 1,107 of JAILGO010000151.1, forward strand.
AGCATATCGGAAGAATACAGAATAAAAGACGGCTACGCGCTTATTGACATAACCGGAAAAACAGAGATAAATATTAATTTTGAAATCGCGCCGAGGCTTGTAAAGTGCTCTAACCGCGTCCGTGAAAATATCGGAAGAGTTGCAGTCATGCGCGGTCCGCTCGTTTTCTGCGCGGAGAGCGCCGATAACGGAAGCGAGCTTCAGATGCTGAAAATAAAGCGCGGCGGAAGGCTTAGCTACAGTAACGGAATTATCACGGCGGAGGGCCTTCGCGAAAAGCCCGACGACGAGCTTTATTCCGACTATAAGGAGGCTGAAGCCGTGGAAACCGAAATAAAGCTTATCCCATATTACAAATGGGGTAACCGCGGCGAAAACGAGATGGCGGTTTATCTTAATATCGAATAAAAAAAGACGGCTCGCGCCGTCTTTTATATTTCTATTATTTCATATCCGTGGTTAATATGCGGAAGGAATTTGTTTAAAATATCGTCCGTTTTAACGCACATATAGCCCGTCGTCGTACCGTCGGTACAGCCGTATTTTTCGTCGGCTAAAACCTCTTTGTCAAAGACGGTGCGGATTTCATTTTCCTTATCGAGAAGCAGACCGAACACCGTAGTCGCGCCGACCTCTACGCCTACCCTTTCAAGCAGAAGCTCCGGCGGTGCAAAGGACACCCTTGATACGCCGAGCGCAGCGCCGAAATTCTTAGTAACGAACGGCTTGCCGTCGGGCATAACGAAAAGGTAAAAGCTCGTTTTCTGACGATTACAGAGAAAGAGCGTTTTAACCACCGTACAGTCGAGCGCTTTATTAATCTCAACGCAGTCCGCCATAGTTACGGCGGGGTCGTTATCGACTCTTTTATATTCAATATCAAGCGCCTCAAGCGTTTCATAGACCTGTTTTTGAAGGTCGGTTTTCATTTCCGCCGGCGGCGTCATATACGGCTCGCTTACTCTCATATTCTTCTCCTGTAAAACTATTCTTTAATAATTGATATTTCATACACGGGATAGCCGAAGCCTCCCTCATACTCTTTAACGTTTATAGGCGTGCCGTCATCGTAATCATTTTCCTGATTAAGCGTCTGAAAAACGGTTTTGAATGCTTCTCTTCCGTTTCTGTCGGTAAAATATACGCGTTCAAAAACAATTT
>JAILGO010000181.1 GCA_024696725.1 Eubacterium sp.
GGAGATAAATCTCACTACCTTCGTTTCGGGCTTCTACTCAATTAGTATGGAGGAGGAGCTCAGCGACCTTGAAATAAAAGGAGAGGTGCTTGATTTCAAAGCGCTTTTCGGACTTAACGACGAATAAAAGAGGAAAAGACAATGGCAGAAAGCATTAAAGGAATGAAAAGAACGGCGTACTGCGCCGAATTCAATATGAATAACGTCGGCGAGGAGATTACCGTTTTCGGCTGGGTACACCGTCAGCGCGACCTCGGTAACCTTATCTTTATCGACTTAAGGGACAGAAGCGGAATAATTCAGCTTTCGTTCAACGAGTCGACCGACAGAGAGATTTTTGAAAAGGCAAAGTCCGCGCGTACCGAATGGGTAGTCGCCGCGAAGGGCGTAGTTGCCGAGCGTGAAAGCAAAAACAAGGAGCTCCCGACGGGCGATATAGAGGTTATGGTTAACGATTTCCGTATCGTATCGAAGGCTCAGACGCCGCCGTTTGAGGTTGAAAAGACCTTTGAGGTCGGCGACGACGTAACGCTTAAATACCGCTATCTCAGCTTAAGGAACGAGAAGCTTACGAAGAATATACTTATGCGTCATAAGATTGCAAAAATCGCGAGGGACTATTTCTACGATAACGGCTTTATCGAGATTGAAACCCCGATGATGATTAAATCGACCCCCGAAGGCGCGCGCGATTACGTAGTTCCTTCGCGTATCCATCAGGGCAAGTTCTACGCGCTTCCTCAGTCGCCCCAGATTTATAAGCAGCTTACAATGATTGCGGGCTTTGACCGTTATATTCAGCTTGCAAGGTGCTTCCGCGACGAGGATTTAAGAGCCGACCGTCAGCCCGAGTTTACCCAGATTGACCTTGAAATGAGCTTCGTTGACTGCGACGACTTAATGTCAATGGCTGAGGGATTTATAGTTAAGCTTATGAGAGAAACTATCGGCGTGGAAATCCCCGAAAAGCTTCCGCGAATGACCTTTGAAGAGGCTATGAACAGCTACGGCAGCGACAAGCCCGACACCCGCTTCGGTATGCTTATTGAGGATATCTCCGACTGGGCTGAAAAAACCGATTTCGCGGTGTTTAAAAACTGCGTCGCTGAGGGCGGCTCGGTTAAAGCGATTGTCGCAAAGAACGCCGCTTCGGTTTATTCGAGAAAGAAGATTGACAAGCTCACCGAGCACGCAAAGGGAATCGGCGCGAAGGGACTCGCCTATATCCGCTGGGCGGAGGCTGAGCCTAACTGCTCGTTCGCTAAATTCCTTAAGGACGGCGAGCTTGACGCGCTTATCGCTCAGCTCGGCGCTCAGCAGGGCGACGCGGTATTTATCGTCAGCGATAAAACCCGTAAGGCGCTTACGGTTATGGGCGCTCTCCGTCTTATCGTTGCTAAGGAGCTCGGCATTATCCCCGAGGGTAAGTGGAATTACCTCTGGATTACCGAAATGCCGTTCTTTGAGCTTGACGAGGAGAGCGGAGAATACGTTGCCGCTCACCATCCGTTTACGATGCCGCTTGAGGACAGTATTCAGTTCCTTGATACCGATAAATCCAGGGTTAAGGCGCAGGCGTTCGACCTCGTTCTTAACGGTACGGAGCTGTCCTCGGGTTCTATGAGAATTACGGACACGAAGCTTCAGACGAAGATGTTTGAGCTTTTGGGTATGACTCAGGAGGAAATCGACGCCAAGTTCGGCTTCCTCGTTGACGCGTACTATTACGCGGCGCCGCCTCACGGCGGAATGGGAATAGGTCTTGACCGTCTCGCTATGCTTATCTGCGGCGCGGATTCGCTTCGCGACGTCGTAGCCTTCCCGAAGGTACAAAACGCGAGCGAGCTTATGAGCGGAGCGCCGTCGCTCGTCGACGGAGCGCAGCTTGAGGAGCTCGGAATTTCAATTAACGAAAAGGAGAGTTAATATGAAAAAGTCAGTTGTTAAATCCCTGTCATTTGTTTTATCTCTGATAATGCTTTTAACCGCCTTCGGCGCGTTCACCGCGTCTGCGGAGGTCGCCACGAAGGAAAAGTATATTAACGGAGTTTACTATACCTATACCGTTAAAGACGGCAGCGTTAAAATAATTAATGCCGCGCTTTCGGGTAACTCCGCTCCGAAAACGCTTAAAATTCCTTCAAAAATCGAAGGAAAGCCCGTTACCGAGGTAGAGCGCGTTGGTATGGAAGAAAAAAACACTAAGACGACGGCGCTCGTTTTTCCCGCTTCGGTTAAGAAAATCGGCGGGCTGATGTCGCCTGATTATTACGCGTTTTTCAATATAACCAACCTTGCCTCCGTAACTATCGGAAAGAACGTAAAGACGATAAACTACAACCCCTTCTGCGGCTCGCTCAAAAAGATTACCGTCGCAAAGGGAAATAAATATTTCAGCGCTAAGGACGGCGTGCTTTACAATAAGAAAAAGACTAAGCTCGTCGCTTATCCCGCCTCAAAGAGCGGAAAGAGCTTTACCCTTCCCAAGAGCGTTAAGAAAATCGGCGCCTACGCGTTTTATAACGCTAAAAAGCTCAGAACGGTTAACACGAACAGGGCGAACGCCGCTTCAAGAAGCGCCTTCGAGGGCGGTGAAATCGTAACGATTAAGCTCGGCGCACCGATGAAAAGCTTTACGGGCGCCGCAATCTGTCATTCCGAAAAGCTCAAAACGATAACCGTCGCCAAGGGCAATAAGTATTTAACGGTTAAAGACGGCGTTCTTTACAATAAGAAAAAGACCAGGGTTCTTTATTATCCGTATACTAAAAAGGGAACGAAATATTCCGTTTTCAAAACCGTTACGGCTGTCGGCGCGTTTGCCTTCTGCGGCGCAAGACTTAAAAAGATTACGCTGCCCGATAAGGTTACTCAAATCGGCGAATCCGCGTTTGAATTCTGTGAGGCGGAGGTTAATCTTCCCGCCTCGGTAAAGACCGTCGGAAAGTACGCCTTCAGCGGAAGCGGAATTAAGGACGGCGTTTTCCCCGCTTCGCTTACAAAGCTCGGAGAGGGCGCGTTCTCGTGTAGCGGAATAACCTCTCTTGATATGTCAAAGACGTCCGTTAAAACTATCCCCGAAGACGCGTTCAGCGAATGCGCTTACATTGAAACCGTTACGCTTCCCGACTGTCTTGAAACAATCGAAGCGCGTGCGTTTTACGGTTGCTGGAACGAAACCCTTGAGGTTCCCGCTTCGGTCAGGTATATCGGCAGTAATGCGTTTCACAGCTTCTATCTCAAAACCCTTATTATTCGTTCAACGGACGCCGAGATAGACGACGAGGCGGTGAGCGATACCGATTTGGAATGTAATCCAAACCCGATAGTCATTAAGGGACCCGCAGGCTCGACCGCAGAGGCGTACGCCGCGGCTAAGGGCTTTACCTTTGAATTACTGAGCGAAGCATAATATGAGTAATTACAGCTTTTTCGCCATGGTCAACCGAATGAAAATGATTGACCGCTGGGCGCTTATGCAGAACACAACTAAAGAGAATATTGCCGAACACAGTCACACCGTGGCTGTTATTGCTCACGCCCTCGCGCTAATCGGTAATAAGGAATTCGCTAAGAATTACTACGCCGAAAGAGCGGCGGTGCTTGCGCTTTATCACGATACGACCGAGGTTATTACGGGCGATATGCCGACTCCCGTCAAGTATTATAACGACGAGATTAAAACCGTGTATAAGGATATTGAGCGTATCGCGGGCGAGAGACTTCTCAATATGCTTCCCGAGGATTACCGAATCGACTATAAGCCTTTCTTTGAAAAACAGGAGGGCGACGCGGAGCTTTGGAAATTAGTCAAGGCGGCGGATAAAATCAGCGCGCTGATTAAGTGCATCGAGGAAACGCGCATGGGTAACAGGGAATTTGAAATCGCCCTGAAATCACAGGAAAAGAAAATCGCCGAAATCGCCTTACCTGAGGTAAAGTATTTCTGCGACGTTTTCCTTCCGTGTTACTATCAGACGCTGGACGAACACACAAAATAAAAAATTCCGCAGGCGCTGAGCCTGCGGTTTTTCAGTCTATAAATCGTCCGCGTCCTGAATCGGCGCCTCGTCCATATCGGCGTCGTAATACGTTTCCTTCGTTACCCCCGTGTAAGAGCCGTTTTCGTCAAAAACCGACATTTCGGGCTCTAAGAAACGGCTTAAATCAATAATCTGCTTTTTCTTTCTTTTATTTCTTTCGCTCATAAAAAACACCTCTGTATTATTTTATACAGAGGCGTTCATTTTATTACTATACTTTTTCAACGTCGATTACGGCGATTTTATCCATAAACTCCTTCGGCGTTATAACCTGTCCCATTTCGAAGAAATCGTCCATATTAAGATTGAAATTATTTACGAAAACGGGAACTCCCGCGTATTCGATATCAATGTGGAGCCGCTTCGAGTCTTCAAAAATTACCTTAGGGTCGTAATTGTTTATATCGTAATACTTCTGTGCCTTAACCTCGTTGTTTCCGATATACTGAAGCGTAATATTCCTCGTGCTCATTGAAATCGAAATATATCTCTGATGCTCCTTCGAGAGAGCCTGTCCCATTGTCATCTGAACGACTGCCTTGCACGCTCCGCTGTTCAGGAAAAATTCTTTAATGAATATTCTTTCGAGAGCGCTCGTATCGTCGGGAACGATTATTGCGAGGATGTTTTTTGAAAGGTGTTTACCGTAAAGCTCCCTGATAAAATCCTTAAAGTATTTCTGGCATTCCGCTATTCTCTTTGCGAACTGGTGATAGAAGGGAATATTAAGGTTTTCCTCAATTCCCGGCATCTCAAACGCGGTGAATTCGTCGCTGTCCCTCAGCTTTACGAGGATGTCCTTGTTTGTGATAATCATAGGTACGGTTTTAGCCATAATTCAATACCTCTCAGTTTCGTTGCATATATTATACATTATTACGGTAATATTTTCAATAGGTTACAATCCTGTTACTTTTATGGATATTGTGTAGAATTGTGCTATAATATACAAGATATTCTATAGAAAGGAAGCATTAATTGCTGACGACACAATATGGACGACAGAGAACTTGACGATATTTTAAAGGAAATCAAGTCGCATACCGACGGCGGCGAAAGCCCCGAGGACGCGCTCCCGAAGGCGGCTAAGGAAGACGAACCCGCAGAGAAGGCTCCCGTTGAGGAAGCTCCCGCAGAAGAAGCGCCCGCAGAGCCCGAGCTCACCGTTACCGAGGAGACTCCCGCTGAGGAGGCTGCCGAAGAAGCGAACGCAGAAGCCGGGCTTACCGTAACCGAGGAGGCTCCCGCCGAGGAAGCGACCGAGGTGCTGACCGACGGCGCGGCAGAGGAAGAAACTCCCGCCGAAGAAGCTCCCGCCGAAGAAACCGGGGAGCCGTCGCGCGAAGTTCCCGAGGACGAGATTCCCGCCGAGGAAACGGATATCCTCTCTCTTATTCAGGATGAGCCCGACGGTACCGAAGAGCCTGAGCCTGCCGACGATAAAAAGAAGAAAATCATTATCGCCGTTATAGCGGCGGTGCTTGTAATAGCAATCTGCGTCGGCGTGTATTTCGCGTTTTTCAGAAAGCCCGCCGAGGAGCCTGTAACTACCGAGCCGGTGACCGAAATTACCACCGAGGCTCCCGCTCCCGTTATTTCGGACTTGAACCCGCTTACGGGCGAAGCAGGCTTCAGTAAAGACGCTATCGGAAAGAGACCGATAGCCGTCGTAGTAGAAAACGAATTCGGCTCGAACGATTACGCCCAGCAGAGCAGACCTCAGTGGGGACTTGAAGAGGCTGATATGGTAATGGAGGGCGAAACCGAATTCGCTACGCGTCTTTTACTGTTCTGGGCTGACTATACGAAGGTTGCCGAAAAGGTAGGGCCTGCGCGCTCCGCGAGACCTCCCTTTATCCGCTTCTCAGAGAAATTTGACGCTATCTTTATCCACGCGGGATTTTCTCATTCAAAGGGCGATTATGTCGGCGCCGACTCGGTATTCAAGAGCGACAACGTCGACCACGTTAACCTTCTTGAATATTCCGAGGGCAAGTATTCGGGTAACGATAAGAGCCGTTCAATTCAGGAGCATCAGCACTATTTCAAGGGCGAATCCGCTCCCGACCTTATCGCCGTAAACAAGTTCAGAACGAAGGCTAATCAGGAGAGATATACCCACTTCGCGTTCAACGAAAAGATTGAGAACGTGGGAGAGGGTAAGGCTGAAACCGTTAAAATCAAGTGGTCCGATAACGCCGGAAAGCGCGGAACCTTTAAGTACGACGCCGAAAAGGGAATGTATACGACAACCGATTTCAACAGCACCTACGGAACGGTTGAGCCCTGGTTCGAAAATATTATCGTACTCGCCGACAACACCGAGTATATAGTTAAGGAAAATTACAAGGGCTCGGGACACAGCGAGACCTACTGTAACTATAAGCTCGACGGCGGAAAGGGAATGGTCGTATCGAACGGAACCTATACCGACATTACCTGGAAGCTCGAGAATAAGAAGATTGTTCTCAGGAAGGCAGACGGAAGCGAGGTTAAGCTCAATCCCGGTAAGGTATATATCGCGTATATCTCCGCTAACCATAACGGAAGCTACTCCGCAGAAGCCGAAACGGCTGAATAAATAAAATAATAAAGGCAGCTCGCTGAGCTGCCTTTTTCTTATACGTTATTAAAGAAGTCCGTCCCAGGTGTCAACCTCTTTAGCCTTCTTTTCCTCCTCGTCGAACCAGTGCTGCGTAACGCTCTTGCTCTCCGTGAAGAAGCGGTAAGCGTCCTTTCCGAGACAGTGAAGGTCGCCGAAGAAGCTCTGCTTGTGACCGCTGAAGGGTACGAAGCCTACGGGTACGGGTATACCTACGTTGATACCTACCTGACCGCCGTCCGTGTATCTTGCGAACTGACGCGCATAGTAGCCGCTCTGAGTGTAGATAACCGAGCCGTTAGCGTACGGATTTCTGTTCATAAGCTCAAGTCCGTCCTCGAAGCCCTTGCAGCGCTTTATGCAAAGCACGGGGCCGAAGATTTCCTCGTTACCGATGCTCATATCCTCGGTTACGTTATCGAATACGGTAGCGCCGACGAAGTAGCCGTTTTCGTAGCCTGCGGGAACCTCGGGGTTGCGTCCGTCGACGACGAGCGTCGCGCCCTCGTCGATACCCTTCTGAATATCGTCAAGCACCTCGTGATAGTGCTTTTCGTAAGTAATCGGACCGAGCCTCGTGTTCTTGTCCCACGCGGGACCGCAGTTAACTGCTTTAATCTGCTTCTTAAGCTCCGCAACGAACTTATCCGCGATGCTCTCCTGAACTACGCAGGCGGCGAGAGCCATACATCTCTGACCGCCGCAGCCGAACGCTGAGTTTATAACGCCCGCAACCGTTCTTTCAAGCGCGCAGTCCTCGAGAATAAGAGCGTGGTTCTTAGCCTGAGTAAGAGCCTGACAGCGCTTGCCGTTAGCGGCAGCCTTTTCGTAAATCTTAAGGCCTACGGGAGTCGAGCCTACGAAGGTTATACCCTTTACGTCGGGGTGCTCGAGGATAGTGTTAATCTCGTTTCTTGAGCAGGTTACTACGTTGATGACGCCGTCGGGAATTCCCGCCTCCTTATAAAGCGCGGCGATTCTCATAGCCGTTCTCGGAGTAAGGGAAGCAGCCTTAAGCACAATCGTGTTACCGCACGCAACGCATACGGGAGCCATCCATCCGAACGGAATCATAGCGGGGAAGTTAACGGGAACGATACCTGCGAAAACGCCGAGAGGCTCGCGGTATTTAACCGTGTCGAAGCCCGTCGAAGCGTCCATAAGGCTTTCGCCCATCATAAGCGACGGCGCCTGAGTAGCAAGCTCCGTGCCCTCCTGAGCCTTACCTACGTCGCCCGCAGCCTCGCTCCAGGTCTTTCCGTTTTCCTCGCAAACAAGCTGAGTGAGCTCGTCCATGTGTTCAATAAGAAGCTCTCTTACCTTAAAGAGAATCTGTGTTCTTTTTCTCGCCGCGGTGTTTCTCCAGGCGGGATAAGCAGCCTTAGCGGCAGCTATCGCCTCAAGAACCTCGTCGTTTGTGCAGCAGGGAGCCTGACCGGTAATCTCGCCCGTCGACGGGTTATGAAGGTCGTACCACTTATCGGTTTTGCTCTCTCTGAACTCGCCGTTAACAAAATACTTAAGCTTTTCCATAAGAATACCTCTCTTATATTTTTATCGTAAATATTTTATCATTTATACCTATTTAATGCAATACCTAATTTATGCAAGAAGCTGCGTGACGGTTCGCTTGTATTCAAGGAATTCGTCAGTAAGACAAAAGCTGTTAGCGCGCGGCTTAGCCGCGTTAATACGTATTTCGGCTGTGATTTTTCCGGAATTAAGAATATAAATCCTGTCCGAAAGAAGTATCGCCTCGTCAACGTCGTGTGTAATAAAGAGGGTGGAAAGCCTGATTTCGCTCATAATATTAAGATACCACTCGTGAATTTTCGCTTTCGTTATAGCGTCGAGTGCGGAAAACGGCTCGTCAAGAAGCGCGACGCCCTCCGACGAGAGATAGGTTCTTAAAAGCGCCGCCCTCTGCTTCATACCGCCCGAAAGCTCGTCGGGATATGAGTATTGAGCAGCGTCAAGACCGAAGGTTTTAAAGTAACCGTCAGCCTCGGCGCGCGCGTCCTTTTTGCTTTTTCCGCCGAGCACGAGCGGAAGCGATACGTTATCTATTACCTTTTTATAAGGGAGAAGCATATCCTTCTGAAGCATATAGCTTACCTTGCCGGGCTTTCCGGTTATATCCTCGCCGCGCAGCGTAATCTTTCCGCTGTCGGGAGTATAGATTCCCGAAATAACGTTGAAAAGAGTTGTCTTTCCTCCGCCGCTGACGCCGAGAAGCGAAACGATTTCGCCCTCGTCAAGCCCGATGGAAACGCCGTTTAATACCTTCTTTTCACCGAATGACTTCGTAATATTTTCCGCTGTTAATATCGCCATAATTATTAGTCCAGATAATCGTTTGAAAAGCCCGTATTTTCGGGAATTTCGGTTTCAATCGCCTTGTTTTCATAACACCATTTGTAAAACGCGTTCCAGCGCGCGGGGTCAATATAACCCCAGCTTTTTCCGTCGGCGATATACTGCTTTGAAATCCACTGCTGGCTCTTCTTTACGAATTCCTCTCTGCCCTTAAGAGCGCCGGTCTCGTCGCTGCTGATAAGAATTTCCGCCGCCTCGTCGGGATTTTCAACCGCGAATTCATAGCCTTTTTTAATAGCTCTGAGCGCAGCCTTTGCGGTTTCGGTATCGTTTTTAAGAAAATCGTTGTTGGCAATGATTACGGGTGAGTAGTAGTCGAATACCGCGTCGTAATCCCTGTAGTATACGAAATCGTATTCGCCGCTCATCTCCGCGTTGATGCCGTCCCACGCGTAATAAATGCAAAGCGAATCGAATACGTTATTACTTAAAGCTTCGGCTGCGTTCGTCGGATAGTCCTGAATATAATTGATTTTTGACGCGTCGCCGCCCGCCTTAGTACAGAGATAATCGGTCATTGCAAGCTCAATCGGAGCCATATAGGTAGCGTATTTATCGCCCTCAAGTCCCTTCGGCGTTTCAAGCTCGCCCTTACGCGCAAGTATACCGGCGGTGTTGTGGTTTACGATAGCCGCAACGGCGGTTACGCCGAGTCCCTGAATATAGCTCGGAGCAAGATAATCCTGAAAGTCGATAGCTAACTGTACCTTACCTGCCGCGCAGAGCTCGGTCGCCGTTCCCTCCTCGGGCTGAATAATCTCGACTTCGAGGTTTTCGTCCGCAAAATAGCCCTTTTCCTTCGCCGCGAATATACCCGAATGGTTTGTGTTCGGGGTGTAGTCAAGGCAGAGCGTGAGCTTTTTTGCCGCCTCGGCAGGCTTCTGATTTCCCGCGCAGGCGCAAAGCGAAACCGCGAGAATGATTGCTAAAAACAACGCTGTAAATTTTTTCATTTTTGTTTCCTCTCTATCTTTTTGTATTTATATGGCAATGAAAGCCTTTCAATAAGTTTAACCGCCGCCATAAGCACGAGGCTTACAAGACAGATAAACACTATTACCGCAAACATTTTATCAAAAGAGTATGCTTTTTTAACTCTTGTCATATATACTCCGAGTCCGTCGTTTCCTCCGAGCCATTCGGCAATCAGCGCGCCCACTACCGCGTACGACGAAGCGATGCGAAGTCCCGAGAAGAACGACGGTATCGCGGTGGGAAGCTTAATGTGACGGAAAATCTGAGCCTTGTTCGCGCCCATTGAGCGAAGCAGGTTAATGCTGTCCGCGTCAACGCTTTTATACCCGTCGAGCAGTCCTATCGCTATAGGGAAAAAGGTTGTGATTATTACAAG
>JAILGO010000183.1 GCA_024696725.1 Eubacterium sp.
TACGGCGCACCGTGCGGTCAGAAAATGACAAGGCTTGCAACGGTAACAAACCCCAAAACCGTAAAGAAAACCAATACGGACAAAAAGGATGTAGCAGGTTCTTCATACGCTCCTCTTAAACTTAAAGCGACTTCAAAGGGAAAGACCGTAACCCTCAAGTGGAGTGCGCAGAGCAAAGCAGACGGATATATCATTTACGGCGCACCGTGCGGTCAGAAAATGACAAGGCTTGCAACGGTAACAAACCCCAAAACCGTAAAGAAAACCTTTAAGAAATTAAAGAAAGGCAAGTATTACAAGTATGTTGTAGTAGCCTACAAAAAAGCGGGCGACGGCAGCAACAGGGTAATATCAAAATCCAAATCCGTTCACTGCGCAACCCCGGGCGGCAAAAAGGGCAACCCGACAGGCATTTCGGTTAAAACGAAGATGACCGTAAAGAAGGGAAAGAAAGTAAAAATTAAAGCAAAGCTTCTCAAGAAGGGAAAGGTTGCGACTCATATTGCAAAGCTCCGTTATGAGAGTTCTAATGTAAAGATTGCAGCTGTAGACAAGAACGGTTACCTCAAGGCAAAGAAAAAGGGAACGGTAACAGTTTACGTATACACCCAGAACGGCATTGCGAAAACCATAAAGGTAAAAGTTAAATAGAATCACTTAAAGGCGCGGTCTCCGCGCCTTGATTATTGAATTTATGTGTTGCAACTATGTTGCAATTCAACGAATCTGAGACCGTCTCAAGCAATCTCAAGTAAAATTATGAAATCCCTCAAAGCCACTGTTTAAGCGGTTTTGGGGGATTTTGGCATAAGTTAAGGACGGGTTAGAAAACCCGTCCTTGTGGTCGAGGTGACAGGATTTGAACCTGCGGCATCTTGCTCCCAAAGCAAGCACTCTAGCCAAACTGAGTTACACCTCGATATGATTGAATATAAAAATTTATTGGATTCGTTGATTATGCTTTGCTCGCCCTCTTGCAAAATTGTCGCCTCGCACACTGCCGTGCGCGACGCTCTGTTTTGCTGCGCTTCCTCAAGCTCCTTTCATCTGCCGCAGGCAGCAGTCGCTTTCGTCACCCAAAGCAAGCACTCCAGCCAAACTGAGTTACACCTCGATATTAATCTGTGGTTAACGCTTTGATATTTTATAATATTAGCCGTCTTTTGTCAAGAAAAATGTACGCTTGCATTTTATTTCTTATCCCTGAAAGCTTCGCAGCTTCCGGCCTTCGGACAATTCGAGCAGCTTTGTCCGCATGAGCCTTTTCCCTCTTTTTTGTTAAGCACGATTCTTCTTACAGCAATGACCGCAAGAACGGCGATAATTAATAATGCGATAACCGTGCCGTAGTTATTTTGAAAAAACTGAAGCATTTTATTTCTCCGTCCGTTTTTCTTTATTCTATTTCTTATTTTTAAATATGTCAAGTGAAAAGGGGACAGCTTTCACGCCGTCCCCTAAAATGCTTTATTTTACTTTAACGCTCTTTTTAGCGCTCCACTTACTCGGAACCTTTTTACCGCTGACAACCTTATACGTGCGGACGCGGACATAGTATTTCTTGCCCTTCTTAAGCTTCTTTATTGTCGCCTTTGTTTTCGCGGCGCCTTTAACGGTCTTGATTTTTGCGCCTTTCATACTCTTTTTAAGAGAATACTGAATCTGATAACCCTTAATGCCCTTTTTCTTAGCCCACTTAACGGTGAACTGTTTTTTACCCGCCGTGAGTTTGGTTATCTTTGTTGCGGCAGGCTTTTTTTCAGCCGGCTGTAACGGGCTGACGGGCTCAACGTAATTCGGATTGTCAGCTCCGCAGATTTTACAGGTCTTTGCGTTTTCGCCGAAATCATGAACACCCGTTGCGGCGGTTATGTCGTCGGTCTTGGTTTCCGTACAGCGTGAGCAGCGGTAATTCGTGTAACCGTCGTTCACGCAGGTGGGAGCTACCGTCGTAACAGCCGTCCAGTCGTGACCGAGAGCGGGACGAACCTCTCTGATTATCTGTTCACATTCGGAGCATTTTTTGTCGATATATCCGTCCTCGACGCAGGTTGCGTCCTTTTCGTCATATAAGCTCAGCGAGTGCGTGCTTACCGTTTTAAGCGTTTTCGTGTTGTTAACTTTAAAGTGAGCGCCGTATGTCGAAAGCGTGTTATTAATTGCCGCTCCGCCGTAGTTAATGCCAATTGAAAAGCTGCTGTTGATATCAAAAACGCTGTCGTTTTTGCCTGCGTTTGTGACAGTATAGTTTCCTGCGTAGCTTGAGTCGAACAGATTTCCAAGCGTTACGCTTCCCGAGGTGTTGTTAACGTACTGAACGAAAGGACCGCTCGCGGACGAGCCGTATTCAAACGAGCAGTCATAAAGCGCCATATTGCCCGGCTTTTCCGTTCTGTAAAGATAAGCGAACCTGCTTCCCGTTCTGTCAAATTTTACCGATGAGCCGCCGCCGAAAACGACGGGCGTATTCATTGCCGTAGCGGCGCGAATATCGATAACCGAGGAATTATAAGAATTCAATTCGATTTTTACCCCGATAAATTCCGCCATCTTACAATATGCTTCTCCGTTGCTGTTTTCAATGTAAACTACGCGGGAGTTCTTTCCGTCGGTATGCGCCGCGTCGATAAGAACGCTTACGGGGTGCTGCGAGTCGGCTATGATATGAAAGCCCGCCTTGCCGTTCTGACAGTTTACGAGAGTCGCCCTGTTTTTTGTCGACATTGTAAGCGAACCCTTCGTGCTTTTTGAGTTCACTATATAAAGGTCGGTCTGTTCGGTGAGGTTAAACATCTTCGGAGCAACGACCTCGTAAAAATACGTGCTGCCCGAAATATCTCCGAGCGTTAGGCTGTGACCGTTCATATCAATAACGACCACGCCGTTGATGTTCGGCGTAATCATATAATTGACGTCGTCCCTCTGCTCAACAAGATTATAGTATTCGTCATACAGGTTGTTGTCGTATTCGCCCGTAGGGTCTGCCTGAATATCGTTTGATAAAACAATCGTTTTGTTCGCTTCGCCGTCGGTCAGCGCTGCGTTTAATTCCTCCCAGCTTGTGACATAAATAACCGTTGTTGCGTTAACGGTATAGCTTGCCGCTTGAACTGAAAACGGAAGCGTAAAAAGCGCAGTCATTACCATAACGAGCGAAAGCGCTACTGAAAGTAATCTTTTCATAAAAAGGACCTCCTTGACGTTAAATGTCTATTGACACTTTTATTATAATAATAGTATTATTATAAATCAATATTGAAAATCTAAAATATTATGCTATAATACTAATTGCATTTTGTTGAGGTGAACGGATGAAAAGGCTTATTTCAGTTATTCTTTCATTAGTGATAATTGCGTCGTCATTAACGGTCGGCGCTTTTTCTGCGTTCGCATCAACTGTTGACGAAAACTGCGTTAAGATACTGCTTGTCGGAAACAGCTATACGTATTTTAACGGTATGCCTCAGATTCTGTCGCGCCTGTGCGAAAAAACGGGCGAGAGCGCAATGGTCGTAAGCTTTACAAAGGGCGGAGCCGACGCGAAGCTTATTTTAAACGAAACGCTTCCGTATCAGGCATGGTATAACGGCGATAGAATCGAAAAGGGAAGCGGAAACCTTATGGAAAACGCGAGAAAGGATATCGGTAATATCGGAAGAGGCGGAAGCTGGGATTATATAGTTCTTCAGAATAACGCCGACGCGTCCGAAACGGGTATGGGCGATATTTATATTCTCGGTTTGCTCAGAGGTATGCTTGAGGATAACAGAAACTTTATTCTTAATTCAAACTATTGGATAAACTCGCTTAAAAAGGACAGACATAACGAGCATCTCGCCGTGTGCAAAGCTACCGGCTGTTCGCTTATTGATACCCGCGGAATATTTGCCCAGTATCATAACGTGTTTAAAAACAGGGTATGGATGCGCGACCTGTCTATAAGGGATTCAAGAAATCACCCGTCTGTTAAAGGCGCTTATATCTTTGCGCTGGCGATTTACGCGAAGCTTTTCGGAATTGAAAGGCTTGCCGATTCGTTCAATTGCGAAAATATGATAGAGCTTTATAATTCCGACGGAGGAGACGTGTCCGAGTTTCTTAACGTCGCCGCGTTTCCTAACGACTATACCGAGCCCGTTTCGATAGACCGGACTACTGCCTCGGGACTTCAGTTTCTCGTAAGAGATTACGCCGAAAGCTATATCGGCGAGCCTCT
>JAILGO010000044.1 GCA_024696725.1 Eubacterium sp.
CGTTCAGAAGTGGAAAACCCGCTGGGGCAGATACCGTCAGTGGTACATAATCTGTCTTGTGCCGATGTTTGTTCTTACCGTGCTGTTTTTCTACGTGCCGCAGGGCTGGACGGTTAAGCAGATGATTCTTTTCCGTTACGGTATCGCGTGCTCGCAGTCGGTTATTAACTGCTTCAACAACTTCGGTCAGAACGTTGCTCAGGTTATATCACCGAATCCGAGAGAGAAAAAGACCGTTGCTACCGTATGGCAGCTTTCATATTACTTAGGCTACGGCGGCGCTTATCTTGCGACCTTCGTTTACGGTCTTTTCAGCGACGACAAGAACGCTATGTATATGACGCTTGCGCTCGTTGCGGCTAT
Organism: Eubacterium sp.; assembly: GCA_024696725.1. Lineage (GTDB taxonomy): Bacteria > Bacillota > Clostridia > Oscillospirales > Acutalibacteraceae > Eubacterium_R. The sequence goes on from JAILGO010000044.1 coordinate 364, forward strand.
CGTAACCCTTATCGGAAATCTTATGTGCGGTCTTTTCTGTCACGAGAGAATAGAGCTTCCGAAAAAGGAAAAGGTCAAGGTTACAAAAGCGCTGTTTTCGCTGTTTAAATACAGAAACTACCGCGCTTATCAGTATATGCAGTGGGCGAACGTACTCGCGGCGCTCGGAAAGTTTTCGACCTTCCTTGCGGCTATTACGGTCGGCTCGTCGAAAAACCTTCTTCTTACGCTTCCGACGGCGGCGGGAACTGTTGTCGGCAACCTGATTACCGCAAAGATTTCAAAGAAGTACGAGCCTACGAAGCTGCTTAAGTTCTGCGGTCCGTATTCTATGATTTCCGCAGGCGTGCTGTTTTTAATCTGTTTCGTTGAGTCGAAGTTCGGGCTTATGTTCTTCAAGGGCTGGAACAGTATATTCTTCTATGTCTTCTACTTTATTTTCGGCATCGGAATAGGCGTTCAGGAGCTTTCAAACTCGCATTTCAACGTCGAATACTTCGATTATCTCGAGTGGCAGACGGGCGAGAGAATGGAAGCTATCCAGGGTATCGTACCGGGCTGGATTCAGACGGGACTCAACTATTTAAAGGAACTCGCTATCCCGTTTATGATTGCGTGGGTAGGCTACGAATCCTCGACCGAAGGCGACCTCGTTAAGACTATGCAGGCTAAGCCCGACTATATGAAAACCTGTCTCTGGCTTCTTGCATTCCTTCTTTTCGGTTACTCGCTTGCAAACGTTATCAAGGCTATAATTCTTAAGACAATCTATAACGTTGAGGGCGAAACGAAGGCTCAGATGTACAAGGAGCTTGAGGAAATGCGCGCGCAGCGCCACGAGGAAAACGAAGCAATTACAAAGAGTAAGGTCGCGGCAACGGCTGAGGAATAAAAATGACGTTCGTAAACGTAAAACAAAGCAAAAGAGTCAAAGCCGACGGCGTCAGCGACGACACTAAGGCGCTTCAGGCGTGTATCGACAGAGCGAAGAACGGAGGAACGGTATATTTTCCCGACGGGGTTTACCTCGTTTCGGCGACGCTGATTTTCTATTCAAATCAGACGCTTCGCTTTTCCGACAACGCCGTTATTCTGCGAAGCGATAAAAGCGAAACGGTTACGAGGTATCTTCTCGCCTCTTATTCCGAGCCCGATTGGGCGGGCTACAGCGGAACGCACGACGTAATTATTTCGGGCGGAATATTCGACGGTAACGAAAAGCTCACCGAGCGCTCAACACTTATAAACACGGTGCACTGTAATAATATTCTTATCGAAAACTGCCGTTTCACGCACTGCGCCCTCTGGCACTGTATAGAGATTAATTCCACTAAAAACGCCACCGTGCGCGGATGCTTCTTTGACGGAGAGTCCTATACCGTTCTGTGCGATAAGCACAGAAACGAGCTTCTCCAGCTTGACTGCTCGCTGGAGGGCTCCTACGGTCCCGTATATGACTATAACGGCAGGCTTATCGACTTTTGCAAGGACGCAACTCCCTGCTGCGATATAGAAATATATTCATATATTTTCAAGTGCAGTGGCTCACCTGGAGTAGGCCATCACGGCAATTCTGCTCACAACAATATTACAATAAGAAACAATATATTTGACGGTCCCTCGGGACGCGACGGATACAGCAGGGGTTATATTATCTTTCAGCCCGACGCATACGGTATCAGGGTAATTGATAACGCGTTTATTGCGCCGTCTAATCCCTCGTCGCCGAGTCTTGGCATCATATACGAAAACCCCGATAAGAAGGCGCTTAGCGCTGAAGGCAACCGCTTTACCGGTCATTTCGACGAAAGGATTATCAACAGGCTTTACGAGGAAATCTTATGATAAACGGAGATAAAAACACGACTTCCCGTTCCGTTTTCGACGAGGCTGAGTGGCTCTGCTTCGGCGATGAAACCGAGGCGGTAATAGCTAAAAAGGATTTTGAAATAAGCGAAATCGCCGACACCGTTCTCACGGTTACGGGACTCGGCTTCTGTGAGATTTACCTTAATGGAACAAACGTCGCCGACCGGCTCTGCGCGCCCGCGTGGACCAACTATGTAAAAACCGACACGGCGAGCTATAATTACCCGATATACGACACGATGACCTACAGAATTCTATATGAGGAAATCGACCTCACGCCGTATCTTAAAACGGGTAAAAACAGTCTCGTCTTTCATATCGGCGGAGGCTGGTTCTGTCAGCACGAAAGCAAAAACGAGGGCGTTAAGCCCTACGGAAAGCTTATGCTCTGCTTTAACGTCAGAAAGAGCGGTATCTCCGTAGCAAAAAGCGACGGCGGCGTGCTATGGAAGAAATCCTTTATCACGAGGCAGAATATCTACTTCGGCGAGAAACAGGATATGCGCATAGGCGGTTACGATTTCAGCGATTATTCGTACAGCGGCTTCGTAAACTGCGCGCAGCCGACAGCCGCTCCCGAGGCTGAGCTGAACAGGCAGGACTGTCCTCCCGACAGAATTATCCGCACGCTGAAGCCCGAGCTTATTTTCCGCAGAGGCGATTACGCAGTATACGACCTCGGCGAGTGCGTTACGGGCTTCCCCGTTATTGAATTCGGTAAAACCGAAACCGACGAGGTAATCAGCTTAAGATTCGCAGACGAGCTGACTGAGGACGGAGGTCTCGATTTCGGCTCATCGGGCGGTAACAACAGAATTCAGCGCGAGGAATACATATATGACGGAAAGGCGAAGAGCGCGCATCAGCATTTCACCTGGCACGCGTGCAGGTACTTTGACGTTATCGGCAACGTAGAGATAAACGAATTCAGGGTCGTTCATACCGACTTAAAGCAGAAGGCCGTTTTTAAATCGAACGAGCCCGTGCTTCAATGGCTCTTCGACAGCTTTATAAGGACTCAGCTAAATAACAGCCACTGCTCAATCCCCTCAGACTGTCCGCACAGAGAGCGCCTCGGTTACACGGGCGACGGTCAGCTCACCTCCGACGCGGTAATGGACTGTTTCGAGGCTGAGGGCTTTTACAGAAAATGGATACGCGATATCGCGGACTCTCAGGATATATATAACGGTCACGTCCAGCACACCGCTCCGTTTTACGGAGGCGGAGGAGGCCCCGGAGGATGGGGCGGCGCTATAGTTTTTGTACCGTACAATTTCTATAAGCATTACGGCGATACGGAGCTTATAAAGGAATACTATCCTAATATGCTCGCCTATCTTGACTATATGGATAAGCACCGCGAAAACGGGCTTGTCGTCCGCGAGGAAAAGGACGGCTGGTGTCTCGGCGACTGGTGCTCTCCGAAAAACAGGAATCTTATACCGCCCGAATTCGTCAACACGTATTTCTTTATCAAGGCGCTTGACCGCGTAATCGAGCTTTCGGATATTCTCGGTAAAGACAGCGCGGCTCTCAAGGCGAAAAGAGAAGACGCCGTTTCTGCGTTCCTCGAAAACTACTATGACGGCGAAACGGGGACCTTCTGTAACTCTACAGAGGCTTCGGACGCCTACGCGCTCGACATAGGTCTCGGCGACAGCCGCACGCTTGACGCGCTCGTAAAAAAGTACGCCGCGCTCGGCGAGTTCGACAGCGGAATATTCGGTACTTATTTACTTATCGGCGTGCTCTGTGAAAGCAATCACACGGAGCTTGCGAAAGCGCTTCTTACAAGTAAAAAGGAAAACACCTTTTACAATATGATGAAGCACGGCGCGACGACGCTATGGGAAAACTGGGAGGGCGTACACAGCCACGACCACCCGATGTTCGGCGCGGTAGTGAAATATCTTTTAAAATACTTTAATGAAGCATAATAAAAAACACCGCAGCTGCGGTGTTTTTTTATAGCTTTATTTTAAATAAGCCGTGGCGGTTACAGTAAGCGTAGATATACTTTACGCGGTTCTTTTTAAAGCGAGCTTCGGCGTTTCCTTCGGGATACTGCTTTACAAGCTGAACCGTATTATCGGATACCGCCGCGATAAACGAGATATAATGCTCCTTTGTCATAGGATGGGAAAGGGTAACGTAGTATTCGTCCTCAACGGTTTGAGCGATTATCAGATGGCTTTCGTCCGCGTCCTCTGCCGCGAGCGGCGGAAGGGTTATACCGCAGCAGCTCATTACCGCCTCGCCCGTTGAATAAATAACGTTTCCGCAGACGGGACAGACGTAAAACACGGCGCGGAGCATATTTGAGCTTTTATTACAGTTTCTTATATCCTCGCCGCCGAGCAGCTCGATAACTGAAATATCAAGAGCGCGCGCAAGCGGTTCAATAAGACTGATATCGGGAAAGCCCGCGCCCGTTTCCCACTTGCTGACAGCTTTGCCGCTGACAAACAGCTTTTGGGCGAGCTCCTCCTGAGTCAGTTTTTTATTTTCGCGGAGTCTGCGTATTACGGCGCCCGTAACGTATTTATTCATAGTATCGCCTCCTTACAAAGCAAGTCTATCACGCTTTGAAGGATAATACAACCTACGCTTCGTGGATAACGTGCTCTTTCCAGAAGGCTACGGCTTCGTCGAACCACGGCTCGCACTCCGTACCCGTTCCGAGTCCCGCGCCGTGCGCTCCTTTTTCAAACTGCATAAAACGGCAGTCGACGCCGAATTTATCGAGCGCGTTTTTCATAATCAGACCGTTATCGGGATGAACGCAGTCATCCTCTTTTGAATTCCATAAAAACGTCGGCGGATAAGAGGCGTTAACGTTTTCCTCAACCGACGCGGCTTTAATTTCCTCGGGGAGCGGGTTTCTTCCGAGGAAATTATTTTTACTGTCTTCGTGCGTAAGCTCTCCCATTGTTATAACGGGATAAATCAGAACGAGCGCAGAGGGCTGAGGAAGCTTATAGGTATTTTTACATATACGCTCGGAGGCGAACAGAGCGGCAAGGTGACCGCCTGCCGACGACCCCCACAGAGAGTAACCGTCCTTAAGAACGCCGTACTCCTCGGCATTATCGAGAATATGCTTAAGCGCCCTTGCGGCGTCGTCAAGCGGCGCAGGACACTTAGCCTGTTCACGCACGCGGTAACGAAGCACAAAGGCATTATAGCCGAGAGAATTCAGCTTTTTCGCAAAAGGCTCTCCCTCGTTATGGGAAGATACCATCGCATATCCGCCGCCCGGGCATATAAGGGCAAACGGCTTCTTACCGTCGCCGTCTGCCTTATAGAATTTCAGCCCGTAGGCGTTAACCGTAAAATAGTCCTTTAAAAAGCTCATATCTGTTCCTCCGCTGACTGACCGACCCGTTTTTTCTTATCACGAATACTCCGAGCGCCGAGCTTTTTATATTTTCATATTCCTTCTGCTGCTTATCCTGAGGAACGTATATCGCGAGCGACTTGACAAGAGCAAATATCAGTACGCCCGATAATATTACAACGGGTATAATATACAGCAGGGATTTTCTCGTTTTCTTCATAATTCTGCTTCGGAAATGAATCTTTTCAACTTCTTATTTTATCACAAAAGGACACACCGTGCAACTTGACATTAATTAAAATTTGCAACAGGAACATAAAAGAAAAACGGCACAGCCGAAGCTGCGCCGTTCAGGTTATATAGTATGATTCGAAGCTATAAAGGTTATTCTTTCCTGAAGCGTCTCGCCTCCGTGGCTGCATTTATAGCCGCCGTGGTCGGAGGTTACAAGAACGAGCCAGTCCTCTTCGTCAAAGCTCTTACGCTTCTTTATCGCTTCTATGAACTCATATCCCGCCTCCTCTTCCGAGAGGAACGCCTGCATATACTCGGGAACCTCAGGACGGTAATCATAGCCGTGTCCGTTATGGTCGGTATACTCAAGTATAAGGAAAATGAAGTCGGAGCAATCGTCTCTGTTAATATCGTCGAGGACGTTCTTTCTCGTTCCGTCATCGCCGTCGGCGCAGAGGAACGTTACGTCGAGCTTCTTCTCGGCAATATACTGCTTTTCCTTAAGATAAGTAGAATTATCCTCGGTAAAATGTCCGTCCCATGAAACGTAGAATGCGGCGCTTTTTACGAGGTCAGCCTCGGGCAGCTTAAGGAAGAGGGATTTCGGTTCAAGCTCTTTTACAAAGCCGTTATCGTCTATTCCGTTTTCCTCACAGGTAACGCCCGTCAGCATTGCGCACCAGCCCGGCGCGGTTGAGGTTTCCTGAATAATAGGCTCGGGATACGGCTTACCGCCCGCGTAGCTGAATACGCAGTGTCCGCCGTTTTCGAGAATATACTTAATCGTGCCGTTATCCTCTCTGTCGAGATAATCGAGCATTTCGGCGGTACAGCCGTCGTATCCGACGACTATAGCCTTTTTAACCTTTTTTCCTTCGGGAAGCGGAGAGGTGAAGTGGCGCATAACGAGATTATATATTTCGGTCTGGTTACACGCGTCCTGCCATCTGTTCTCCATTACGTTTATTTGTTCAAGCTTCTTTTCGTAACTCATTATACTTCAACCCCCTCTGCAACGGTTTCCTCGGGTTCAACGGTTTCCATATAGTCGGATACTCTCTTCTTTCTCGTTTCGGAAAGCTCATAATACATTCTTTCACGAGTCTTTTTATTAATCGGCCAGAGAAGCTTCGGAATAATACCGAGCGAGCTTGTAATAAAGGGAACGACGGTACAAAGCGCAAAGAGCCAGAACTTCGTCTTTTCGTCCTGAGTACCGATTTTAAGTCCCTGAACGTAGCCGATTTTTTTCATTACAAGGGTACGCACCGTACCCATTACTACGCCCTGTAGCTTAAGCACGAGCCCTCGTGCAACGCCGGTCGTAGCCTCCATACGGTAGCCGTGCTTCCACTCGCAGTAGTCCATAGCCTCGTTCCAGAGGTCGGTATTAATTACCTTATTAACACCGAACAACAGCTTAACGAGGAATTCACGTATTCCGTAGGCGAACAGCATCGGTTTGAGCTTCAGATAATTCTTATTTGCCATACCGAACAGGAAGAAGCCCAGCGTTACCATATCGCCGTAGAAGTCGGCGCCTACCCAGATTGCTCTTGACGAGAAGCGCTTACGAATCGGAGCAACGAAGGCATAGCTTATGCTTCCTACGGGACCCGAAATTCCGCTTACAAGAGCAAGAATCGTATTAATCATTGAATTTCCGCCGTGAACGTCTATCCAGTAGTTACGCTCGTCGGTTCCTACGCCGAAGCCGCCGAGGAAGTCGGACAGACACATAAGAAGTACGGGATAGTTAGTAAAGATGGCTCTTAAGCCCTCCTTAACGCTCGGTCTTTCAATCGTCTGGGGTACGCGCTCCTTGGATACAAGGAAGAACCAGAGCGTAAACGCGCATGAGATAAGGGCAGTCGTTCCGCCCATTCCCAGGAAGATGTTACGCATCGGAACCTTTAATCTTCCCGTAGTAACCATATCGTAGAGGAAGCCCATAACGTAGCCGGGAATATCCTCGCCCATATAGCCGGTGAGAAGCTCAGCGAGCGTAATAAGCTTAATACGCTCGTTCGGGTTCGGCGTAATCGTAGACATATATCCGCTTCGCGCAACAGCCGTAAAGGTTCCCGCGGTTTCCGTAATAATATTGAACGCAAAATAGAATATAAGCTTCGGAATGAAGGTTGCGCTCGTATTCGGGAAGAAGAACGGAATGAACCAGTACAAAAGACCGATTAGGGTAAGCGGAATCTGAAAGCCGACAAGATAAGGTCTGAACTTACCGAGTCTTGTTCTCGTATTATCAACGAGCGCAGCGATAACGGTATCGTTAATAACGTCCCACGCACCGGTAAAGATATTAACGATAGCGGAAATACCGAAGTCGATTCTAACTACGTCCCAGATGAAACGCTCCTTGTAGCCGTTAATATGGAACGAATTGGAGAAGTCGTTAAACAGATAAGCAATCGTTTCTTTTGTACCGACGTAGTTAAAGCTTCGGTAAATATTCGCCTGGCGCTTAAGCTGCTCGGGCGATTTTGCGTGCTTGATATCACTCATCCGTCTTCACCTCCAGTTCCGTAGCATATACAATCAGCGTATCGGTATAGGTATGTCCGTCGTATTCAAGAGTCGCCGTAACGGTAAGCGGCTTTCCGCTTACGCCGTCGACGTTCATTACTCCGTCCTTATCTATATCGAGTATTCCGTCCTCTGAAACGGAATAGGTCATTTTATAATCGTCTTTCGTCGTTTCGGCGTTTACTCTTACCTCAAGCGGAAGAGCCTTCATATCGCTTTTATTGACAGCGAGCTGTCTTTCGGTAAAATGCACTCCGTAATGGAAAAGGTCAACGCTCTGAACGGTTTCATACGGGATTTCAAGCTTTGCGGTTTCTGCCGAAAGGGCTTTATAGTCCTCGGTAAAATCAACCTCGGCAATAAGCTTTACGTTATGCCTGAACTCGCTCCAAATCAGCATATCCGAGCCGTAGACAATCTTAAACGACGCGGTAAAGCCGACGGGTGTAATATCAAGCGACTTTACCGTAAGAGCAGACGAAAGCTCTTTTTCGACGTTCTTTAAGACTTCACCCTCAAGCATTTTCTTAGTATCGATGCTTTCGGGCTTTACAGTAAGAGTTATGTAATAACAGCCGTCGTCGACTTCGTTTCCGCCCTCGTCGGTATAACCCCTCGTCGCGGTAAAACCGATAACGTCGGCTTTGGTAAAGCCGAGCTGAGGAGCGTTTTCAAGCTCATTTACACGTACGCTTGTATCGACAGGATAAAGCGCGCCGAGCGCACCCTGAGCGTTATCGAGAACTCTCGAAAAAAGCTCGTTATCCGTGTCCGAAAACGGTGTTACCCTCTCCTCGGCGGGAAAATGCGCGTCGGTGTGCTGACTGAGCTCGACGTCGTCGGCAGTTATTGAGCCGTTATAGAGCTTTTCGATATATTCAAACGCCGCCTCCTTAGTAGTCGGAAGCGCGCTGACGGGCTCCTCGGCGATTAACTCGGGATACTCAAATTTCGGTTTATTGATTTCCTTTTTTGCGTAAATGGAGAGGCTGGCAAAGCAAAGTCCTACAAGAGCCATTACACCGGCGACACCGAGAAAAATCTTCATTCCTTTTTTCACTGTGTATTCGCCTCCTCCCGTGCTTTGGCGTCAGCGTCAAGCTTAGCTTCAAGCTCAGCGGCGGCTTCCTCTTCCATCGCCTGCTGAAATTCCTTCATTCTGTTTTCGCGCTCCTCCTCGCTTTCAAATACGGGAAGAGTCAGGTCGTCGAGGTCGACCTCGCCGTTCTTAACCTTCTTAAGAAGCTCCTTACGCTTCGGGTCGAATTCTCTGTAAATGGGTTCAACGCCTTTTTTAAGCATCTTAACGTTTACGATTACGAGAATC
>JAILGO010000048.1 GCA_024696725.1 Eubacterium sp.
ATTAGTCAGCTTTTCCTTTACCTGCATCGCTTTATACGCCGTATCGCGCATTGAACGGCTGACACGTACGGGAGCGTCGTCGCGTAAATACTGCCTAATCTCACCGATACACATAGGTACGGCGTAGGTGCTGAATTTAACGTTTAAATCAAGGTTAAAGTTATCTATTGCCTTTATAAGACCGATTACTCCGATCTGAAATAAATCGTCCATGCTCGCGCTCCTTCCCGAAAAGCGCTGAACGACGGAAAGAACAAGCCTTAGGTTGCCCTCTATCAGCTTATCCCTTGCTGCCTTGTCGCCGCTTTGCGCTTTCTTTAAAAGCTCGGTCTTTTCGTTTTCGTCTAGGACCTTTAACCTGTTTGTGTTGATTCCGCAAATTTCTACCTTGTTGTAATACTGCACATAATCACCCTTTTAATCTGTGTACGGTATTATTATTTGCGGTTTTCATTATATGTATTCAGTTTGTATAGACTTTTAATAATAATTATGATAGAATTATTTAACTGAATTTATGAGGTGCGATATGTTTAAAATACTTCTCTGGGATTTAGATAATACTCTGCTCGACTTTCGCGAGGCTGAAGCGTATTCAATTAAAAAACGCTTTGAGGAGTACGGTCTCGGCGTTCTTGACGACGAAGCGGTAGCCCGTTACAGTAAAATCAACGATTATTACTGGCAGAGGCTTGAAACGGGAGAAATGTCCAAGGAACACATTTTAGAGGCGCGATTTGAGACTTTTTTTAAAAATGAGGGAATTATCTTCGACAGAATAAAAAGCTTTAATATCGACTACGAGAACGGCTTGGCTGATAAAATATTCTATAATGAGAACGGCTATGAAATAGTGAAGTCGTTAACGGGGAAGTATAAGCAGTACGCTGTAACTAACGGCGCATATACCGTTCAGTCCGTAAGGCTTGAAAAGTCGGGCTTCGGTGCACTCTTCGACGGAGCCTTCATATCCGACAAGGTCGGCTTTGAAAAACCGAGCGTTGAGTTTTTTAATACCGTATTAAAAAGTATTCCTTCCTGCGATAAAAGTGAAATACTGATAATAGGGGACAGCCTTACAAGTGATATGAAAGGCGGAAACAACGCAGGAATAAAAACCTGCTGGTATAATCCTTACGAAAATAAAAACACGAAGAAAGTTCATATAGATTACGAAATTAAAAGCTTAAACGAAATCTATAAGATAATATAAAAACAGGCACGGAATTCCGTGCCTGTTTTTCATTTAATCAGCCATTAATCTGCTTTGCGATTTCCTCAGCAAAATTCTCTTCTCTCTTCTCAAGACCTTCGCCCTTCATCATTCTGATAAAGCCGGTAACCTTGATTTCGGTTCCGAGAGCCTTAGCTACGCTGTCTACGTAACCGCCGACTGTACCCTCAAAGAGGTCGCCGCGAACGAATTCCTGCTCAAGTAAACAGATTTCCTTAATCTGCTTCTTAAGTCTGCCCTGTACAAGACCTGTGAAAATCTTGTTGGCAACGATGTCGTTCTTATGTGAAACCGCGATATTGGCAAGAATCTCAAAAGCTTCCTTAGAAATGAAGTTTGTGAAGTTCTTTCTCTGCTTGTTATCAAGTCCCTGATAAATATCGCTGTCGCTGTCAGCCCACTTTTTGCCTTCGATAGCTTCGGTAATGATGCTTGTAAGTATCGGCATGGGAAGTGAATCCGGCTTGTTAAGCGCGCTGTCAACGGTAATTGATTCCATCTTAGCAAGCTCTTCCTCGGAGATGCAGTCCTTGCTGAGATATTCGGGACTCATGGCTGCAATCTGCATAGCGATGTTCTTACCCATAGCTACGAAGTCAGCGTCGTCAGCCTTGCTTGCGTCAGCAACGTCGAAGCCAACCATAACGCCTACTGTGCCGCCTGCGTGAATATAAGTAGAAACGATACCTTCCATTCTTTCGAAACGGCGAACCTTCATGTTCTCGCCGATTGAAAGTACGAGGTCGTTAAGAGTTTCGGTAACGGTTCTGTCAGAGCCGTTGAACTTCTCTTCCTTAAGAGCCTCAACGTCTGCGGGATCTGTAGCAAGGATAGTCTTAGCAACGCCCTCTACGAAATCCATAAACTTTTCGTTCTTGGCTACGAAGTCAGTCTCTGAGTTAACCTCAACGATAACGCCCTTTTTGCTTTCCTTATCGTAATAGGGAAGTACAACGCCCTCAGCGGCGATTCTTGACGCCTTCTTCTGAGCTGCTGCAAGTCCTCTTTCACGAAGATACTCTATTGCCTTATCCATATCGCCGTCAGACTCAACGAGAGCCTTCTTGCATTCCATCATGCCAACGCCTGTCTTTTCGCGAAGCGCCTTAACGTCCTGAGCTGTAAAAGCCATAATTAAATCCTCCTGTTTTAAAGTACAAGGCGGAGATTATCCGCCCTGAATTTTTTATAATTATTCAGCTTCCTCTGCAGCTTCTTCTTCTGCTGCTTCGTCAGCCTCCTCGACAACTGCTGCGATAGCGTCCTCGCCGTCTCTGCCTTCGATTACTGCGTTAGCAATTGCGCCTGCAATAAGCTTAACTGCGCGGATAGCGTCGTCGTTACCGGGAATTACATAGTCGATTTCGTCGGGGTCACAGTTTGTATCAACAATAGCTACGATGGGGAGGCCGAGCTTAAGTGCTTCCTGAACTGCGATTCTTTCCTTGCGGGGGTCAACGATCAACATTGCCTCGGGGATTTTTCTCATTTCGGTAATACCGCCGAGATACTTTTCAAGCTTTTCGATTTCAAGCTCAAGACCTGCAACCTCTTTCTTGGGAAGAAGGTCAAAGGTTCCGTCCTCCTGCATCTTCTTAAGCTGTGCAAGACGAGCAACTCTGCCTCTGATAGTCTTGAAGTTTGTAAGCATACCGCCGAGCCATCTCGCGTTTACGAAGGGCATACCGCAGCGAAGAGCTTCTTCCTTTACGCTGTCCTGCGCCTGCTTCTTTGTACCTACGAAGATAATGCTTCCGCCCTCTGCAGCGAGGTCGCGTACGAACATATAAGCCTCGTCGAGCTTCTTAACTGTTTTCTGAAGGTCGATGATGTAAATGCCGTTACGCTCTGTGAAGATGTATTCAGCCATCTTGGGGTTCCATCTTCTTGTCTGATGTCCGAAATGAACACCTGCTTCTAAAAGCTGTTTCATAGAAACTACGTTTGCCATTATTATTCCTCCTTTAAGGTTATTCCTCCATACGCCCAAATGGCATATACCCGTAATTATCACCTAAGGTACAAAGGCATATGTGAGTTGTGCGCACTTAAAATTTGTGCTGTATAATAATAACATAATAAAAATCAAAAATCAAGTATTATTTTATAATTAAATAAAGGGCGTCGTTCTGACACCCTTTATATTAATGTTTATTCTCTTACCGCTCCGTATTTAACCTCGGCTTTTTTATTGAAAAGACCGTTATTGTATTCCGGAAGCCAGCTTTCGCCGATTTCG
>JAILGO010000055.1 GCA_024696725.1 Eubacterium sp.
CTCGGAAACCTTGAGAACACGGGTTGGTGTAAGCCGAATCACGAGGGACTGTATAACGTCTTTATGATGGACGAAACCCATACCGTCCTCGCGGCGGGCGCGGGAGCCGTAACTAAGCTGAAGGATAATAATACGGGACATATAGAAAGGATATATAATTATAAATATCCTTATGAGTATATCAACAGCTTCGGTGAGGTTCTTAACCGAAAACAAAGCATATATGACTTCTATAAAGAATATAATGTATAAAGTCATTGCTTTAAACTATTGCAAAAAGAATAACAGTATATTATAATGATATCCGTGAGGTGTTTCTATGAAGAACTTTAACGATGTCATTTCAGGCGTTGACGACGTGATTTCAAGCGCAAAAAACGGAGGCTTTGAAGAGGTGCTCGCTAAAACGCGGGATTATGCCGCAAAGGCTACTAAAAGAAGCGCGGAGCGCTTGGAGGTTTCACGAAAGAAAATTGAACTGCTCGACAGTAAAACAAAGCTCGCTAAGGCGTATGAAAAATTCGGAAGAATAGAATACGCAAGACGCGAGGGCGAAGAGATTTCCGAGGACGAGTATAAATCCTGTCTTGCTCAGATTGAGCTTCAGAAGATAAGGACGGAAATGCTCGATAAGGAAATCGAGGAGCTGAGAAGATTTTTCAGCGAGTCCGCTCCGCCGCAGGAGGACGACGAGCCTGCCGATGTTGAGGTCGAAACGGTTGAGCCTGATGACGAATAATCGGATTTTAAAGCAATGCGCTGCATTGCTTTTTTATTTTGGGTGATTATTTGAAAACACAGAAAAAATACGTTTCCTCGGCGTTTATTCTGCTTTTAACCTCGGTTATAGTCAAGATAATAGGAGCTGTCTATAAGATTCCTCTTACGGCGTTTATCGGCGCTGTGGGAAGGGGATACTTTGCGGCGGCGTACAATATCTATCTTCCGCTTCACGCCGTGCTTATGGGCGCGCTTCCCGTTTCTCTCTCCCGCCTTGTAAGTAAGTATAACGCGCTCGGCGATAAAAGAATGCTATCGTCGCTCAGAAAGGGCTCGCGCTTTGTGTTCTTCGCCGCCGGTATGCTCGGCGTATGTGTTATCGTCGTGGCTGCCGTTCCTTATTCCATGTATATCGCCCATGCGCCTAAAAGCGTTTATACCGTGTTCGTAATAGCTCCGAGCCTGCTGTTTTCCTGCCTTTCAGCGAGCCTGAGAGGCTATTTTGAGGGCTATATGAATATGAAGCCTACCGCCGTGTCTCAGACTCTTGAGGCGCTCGTTAAAACGGTTTTCGGTCTGTTGTTTTCAAAGTATACTATGTACCGGCTTTTCGGCGAGTATTCCGCCGTCGGTACGGTTTTCAGAATACCGTTTAAAAACGAATCCGACGCGCTGTCGTTTATTTATCCGCTGACCTCGGCAGCCGCTATGCTCGGCGTAACTCTCGGCGCGCTTGAGGGATACGTTTATGTTGTAATTTATTATATGATAAACCGCGATAAACTCTTCCCGACGCAGCGGGAAGAGACGGAAGGCGCGAGCTTCTCGCTTTTTCATTTCCGGTAATGCTGAGCTGCGCCGTTCAGAGCCTGTTCCAGTTTCTTGACGCCGCCTCGGTTCAGCTCGCGCTCGGACGTCTGCCCGCCTCGGCGCTTGCCGCGTTTTATCCCGACGCGGCGAACGTTCCCGACAGAGACGTCGCGACCTATGTTTTCGGTCTGTTTTCGGCTGCGCTCGATTTCAGGAATCTTGTACCCGGGATTACTATGGCGCTCGGAATCTGCGCCGTTCCCGCAATATGCCGCGAGTATGAGGCTGATAACCGGAAAAGGCTTGAAGCGCTTATGAGCGATATATACCGATATACCTCGTTTCTGTCCTTCTTCGGCGGCGCCGTTCTTGCGCTGCTGTCGGGGGATATTCTCAGCCTCTTTTATTCCTCGTCTCCCGATATAGCGCGCGGGTGCGAAAGACTCGTGTTCTGGTTCGGCGTTACCGTACCGCTCTACTCGCTCGCCTCGACCGCCGTGTTCTGCGTTCAGGCAGTCGGAAAGCCCGAGCGCTCCGTAGTCCCTTATGTAATATCGGGAGCGGTAAGGGTTATACTTAATATTGTACTGATTAACCGTAAAGACCTCATTCTTTACGGAGCAGTAATCTCGGGCGCCTGCGGTTATTTTTTGATTTTTGCGCTCAACGCACGGGTTGCCGACAGAACGGCATCGGTAAAGTTCGATGTTAAAAACATACTGCTGAAGCCGATTTTTGCAACCTTTGTCGCATATTTTGCCGCTCAAAAACTATACACCTATATAGATTTCGTAAATTCTACCGTTTTCAATTTGTTGATTAAAACGGCGGTTTTTGGCGCAATATACTGTATATTGTGCTTTTTTGTAAAAATGTTAAATTTTAAACAAATATTTTGTGGGTCAAAAAATAAAAAAATGGCTTAAATGCTTGACTTTTCGGGGTTAAATATAGTATTATTTCAATGAAGCGGGAATACTTATTTTGCCCGTAACCCGAAGGAAAAAGATAATTATGTCTGTTGATTTTGAGTTTAAAGAAAGCTACGGCTTTGAAGATTTAATTTCAATAATTTCTTTGCTTCGTGCTCCGGGCGGATGCCCATGGGACAGGGAGCAAACGCATTTTTCAATAAAGAAGAATTTTATTGAAGAAACCTATGAGGTTATCGAGGCTATAAATAAAGAAAACCCCGCTATGCTCCGTGAGGAGCTCGGCGACGTTCTTCTTCAGATTGCGCTCCACTGTGAGATGGAAAGCGAGAAGGGTAACTTTACTCTTGACGACGTGGTTGACGAGCTTGTAAAAAAGCTTATCGTCCGCCACCCTCACGTTTTCGGCGAGGTTCAGGCTGAAAATGAGGCTGAGGCGCTCGCGTCGTGGGATAAGGCTAAGGCTGAAACCAAGGCGCAGAAATCGCAGACCGAGTCGATGCTGAGCGTTCCGAGAGAGCTTCCTGCGCTGATGCGCGCTCAGAAGCTTCAGCATAAAGCTGCTAAGGTCGGTTTTGACTGGGAATCTCTCGACGGCGCTATGGACAAGCTTGAAGAAGAAATAAACGAGTTAAAAATGGCTGTATCTCATTCCGGTCAGTCCGAAATAGAAGAGGAGTTCGGCGACGTACTCTTTTCATGCGTTAACGTTTCGCGTTTTCTGAAAACCGACAGCGAGGAGGCGCTTACCGCCGCCTCGGACAAGTTTCTGTCGCGGTTTTCGATAGTCGAGGGCTTAGCGAAGGAAAGAGGAATTGATATGAAAGCCTCAACTATCGAGGAGCTTGATTTGCTCTGGGAGGAAGCCAAGAAAATTAAAAGCGAGTAATCGCTGAAAAAAATGGAGGAAAGATTATGAACAAAACTGAACTCGTAGCAGCTGTAGCTGCAAAGGCTAACCTTTCAAAGAAGGACGCAGAGGCTGCAGTAGCTGCAACAGTAGCAGCTATCACTGACGCACTTGCAGACGGTGAGAAGGTTTCTCTCGTTGGCTTCGGTACATTCGAGGTTAGAGCTCGTGCAGCTCGTCAGGGTCAGAACCCCCGCACAGGCGAAAAGATTAAGATTAAGGCAGCTAAGGCTCCCGCTTTCAAGGCTGGTAAGGCTCTTAAGGACGCTGTTAACAAATAATTATTGCCTGAAAAAGGGGCTGTCCGTACGGACAGCCCTTTAAATTAGGAGAATAGTATGAGACTTGATAAATATCTTAAGGTAAGCCGAATAATTAAACGCCGTACCGTCGCTAACGAGGCGTGCGACGCCGGCAGGGTAGAGGTAAACGGAAAGCCTGCCCGCGCTTCCTACGACGTTAAAATCGGCGATAAAATTACCGTTAATCTCGGTCAGAGCCCGAAGAGCTTCGAGGTGCTTGAAATAAACGAGCACGCGCTTAAGGAGGACGCTCTGAAAATGTATAAGCCGCTCGATTAACCGCGACTTAAAAAACCGCAGGATTTACCTGCGGCTTTTTTATTGCGATATAATGTTTTTAAAGCTTTCCTTTGTAAGCTTCCCGACGTCCTTCGTCCTTTGTATTTCCTTCTTGTCGTAGGTGTAGGAAATCGCCTGAATAATACCTATAAGCATCATGAAGAGAATAATCTGCTTCGGCGAATTGAATATGTAGTCCGAAAGACCGAAAATGAGAAGCGAGCCGAAGGAGGCGAGAACGCTGAACTGAAGCGTAAGCGCCTTGTAATCCTTCGTGTCGATTTCAAGAAGCTTACCGAGCGCGTAAACAATAATGAATAAAAGAATAACTATTCCTATCAGTCCGAGCTCCGTCCATATTTCTATAACGAAATTGTGGGCGTGCGGCTTTTTTAAATTGTAGCTGTTAAGAAGAATATTTCCCGTCTGCTCGCATCCGAAGCCCGTGCCGAAAATGAACGCTCCGATATGGTGCGTAAGGTAATCTATAAGACCGCTCCATATCTCGAAATGCCTTGCTGTCGAAAGAAGCGCCTCCTCGGGTGAAACGGGTAAAAACGTAACGTTCGGGTAAATGTTTATCTTTCCGTATCTGACAAGCAGAGCGAAGATTGAGCTTCCGCCCGCAGGTATAAAGAGAGCAGCGAGCGTACCGGAATGTCTCTTGAAGAATATAATAAACAATGCAAGCCACGCGGCGATAAGCACGTAACATCCCGCCCTCGTCTGCGTTGATGCCATACCGAAGCTGATAAGCGTAAGCGCCGTAAAGCAAAGACGCTTTTTCTGTCTGGTTCTCGCGTTGAGAAGAAGATAAACTCCGAGTGGGAACGCAACAAGCATAAAGCTTGCGAGAAGATTCGGGTTTGAAAAGAAGCCGCTCGCCCTGTTCGTCCACATAAAGGTCGAAATCTTAAACGGCATAACCGTATAAACGACTGTGTCGAGGTCTCTGAAAAGCGGAGTGGGAAGCACCGACCACGCGGGCGTGTACCCGTTTGCGTAAAGCACGAAGGTAACGAACTGTATCGCTCCTACCGCGCCGTTAATCGCGGCTGAGGCTAAAATTACCTGTAAAACCCTGTTGATTCTCTCCCTGGTGCGCGCAAGGTTGAATATCATAACCTGTATAAGTAATACAGCCCACCAGAGTCCTGAGCTGCCGAGGGTGTCGAGCTTAGTCGGCGACCATAAGGTGCTGACAAGCATAAGCCCCATAAACGCCATTTCGATTTTTCCGATATTGCCTACCTTTGCAAGCCTGCCCTCCCTGCTCCATTGCCTTTTAAAAATAATAAAGGCGGTGAATAGGATAAACGGGCTTATATATTCGGGCATAAGGAAAAAGAAGAAAAGCGTAAACAGCAGGGAATACCACGCGGGATTCTTCTTGATTTTCTGCTTGAAATCAGATTTAAAATCCGTTGACGTATCCATCATTTTTCCTTCCGTTATTTATGTAATTTATTAACCATACTATACTATAAACTCCATTATTTTGCAAGCAGATAATTTTATGTTGAAATCTTTAAAATAATATAGTATAATAAGTAATTGACTTATTATAAAATTAAGGAGTTGACATTATGAGCGACAAGCTTAATGAAAACCTCAATCCCGAAGAGCAGGTTAATTCTGAAGATACTGAAGTCCTTGAACCTCCGAAGCCGAAGCTTGAAGAAAGCGACGACTGGAAGTTTGACGGCGAGGCTCCGATGCTTGACGGCGCCGTTGTGGAAAACGACGAGTACGAAATCGTAATTCCCGGTAACGACGAGCCTGCAAAATCCGAAGACGAGAAATTGAAGAATAAGGAGCAGCAGCTTACAGCCGAAGAGCTTGAAAAGAAAAAGACTATGCGCGCCGTTGTAATTTTCATAATTGCGGTTGCGGCTCTGGCTATTATCGGCGTTGCGGTATTTTTCGGTATTCGTTTCTTCTCTCAGCCCAATACCGAGGAAAAGATGAATCCCGGTAACGTAGCTATGAAAATTGACGATACTAAGATTTCTATCGGTATGTATAACTACTACTATAATTCTACCGTTAATTATTATCTTCAGCAGGCGAGCTACGGAAACGTAGAGCTTGACGGTACTAAAGCCTATACCACCCAGAAAACGACTAATGAAGACGGTGAAGAGATTACCTGGGAACAGCGCTTTAAGGACGATACCGTAGCGCAGCTCAAGCGCCTTGTAGCCTATTATCAGGCAGCCGTTAAGGAAGGTATGGAGCTCGACGAGGAGCAGAAGAAGCTTATCGAGGAAGATTTACAGAAAATCAAGGATACGGCAAGTAACGACGACGTATCGGTCGACGAGTATACGGGCGTTAATTTCGGCGAGTATTGCGGTATAGCGACCGTAGAAAAGATGGAAAATATGTCCTATCTCGCCCAGACCTATCTCCGTAAGGCTTCTATTGAAACTGTTCCCGATGAGGAGAGAATTAATAAGTATTACGAGGAGCATAAGGAAGATTATCAGCAGGTTGAAATGTGCTATCTCGTAATGCAGTATACTACCGAAACAAAAACAGACGTAATTAAAAAGGCAAAAAAATACGCCGCTCAAATCAGTAATGAGAATCAGCTTAAAAAGCTTATTCCCGTTGTCTGCAAGGATTTAATCGACGCTTACGTTCAGCAGGGAACCTACGGCGACGCGGACGCTGTTGCCGAGCAGATTGCCTCAAGCTCAACCATGAAGGTTACTAAGAGCAACCCGAACCAGCTTCCTCAGGCGATTATCGACTTCCTTTTCAGTAAGGATAAAAAGAAGGGCGATTGCAGAACGGTTGCCGACGACGATTATCAGGCAGTATTTATCGTTCTTAAAAACAGCGAAATCGGTCTTGCCGAGGACGAGGTTTACAGCGTAAGACATATCCTCATTATGCCCGAAACCGATAAGGCTGACGATGATGACGATACTGAAACCGCAGAGCCCACCGAACAGCAGTGGCAGGCGGCTAAAGAAAAGGCTAACGAGGTTCTCAGCGAATACAACGCCGGCGAAAGAACGGAGTACAGCTTCGCGCTTCTTGCTGAAAAGTATTCCGGCGACGAAGGCTCTCTCTCAGCTAACGGCGCAGGCTCGGGCTTCGGCGGACTTTACGCTAATACT
>JAILGO010000064.1 GCA_024696725.1 Eubacterium sp.
AATTCTATAACAACTAAAAGGAGATGTTGGTTTTGGAAAAGAAAAACATTGACTGGGGCTCGCTCAGCTTCGGCTATATGCCCACCGATTACCGCTTCGTCGCTAACTTCAAGGACGGCAAGTGGGACGACGGCGTGCTCACCGAGGACGCTACAATCACTATGACCGAATGCGCGGGCGTATTACAGTATTCACAGAGCTGTTTCGAAGGACTTAAGGCTTACACGACAGCTGACGGAAGAACCGTTTGCTTCCGCCCCGACCTCAACGCCGCAAGAATGGCAGATTCCTGCCGCGTGCTTGAAATGCCCGTATTCCCCGAGGAAAAGTTCATTGAGGCAGTAAAGGCAGTCGTTAAGGCTAACGAGGCGTGGGTTCCGCCCTACGGAAGCGGCGCTACGCTTTATATCAGACCGTTTATGTTCGGCTCAAACGCCGTTATCGGCGTTAAACCCGCTGACGAATATCAGTTCAGAATGTTCTGTACTCCCGTAGGACCTTATTTCAAGGGCGGCGCAAAGCCGATTACCATCAGGGTTTCTCACCTCGACAGAGCTGCGCCGAGAGGCACAGGTCACATCAAAGCAGGACTTAACTACGCTATGAGCCTTCATAACATCGTTGACGCTCATAACAACGGCTTCGACGAGAATATGTACCTCGACCCCGCTACAAGAACGAAGGTTGAGGAAACGGGCGGCGCTAACTTCCTTTTCGTAACTAAGGACGGCAAGGTAGTTACTCCTAAATCAAATTCAATTCTTCCCTCTATTACAAGACGCTCGCTCTGCATCGTTGCCGAAAAATATCTCGGCTTAACCGTAGAGCACCGCGAGGTTACTCTTGAAGAGGTTAAGGATTTCGCCGAGTGCGGTCTTTGCGGTACCGCCGCAGTTATCTCCCCCGTCGGAAAAATCGTTAACGGCGACGAGGAAATCTGCTTCCCCTCAGGTATGGAGGAAATGGGACCGGTTACAAAGAAGCTTTACGATACCCTTACCGGTATTCAGATGGGAACAATTGAAGCTCCCGAAGGCTGGGTAGTTGAAATAGACTGATAAGAAACAACAAAAAGAACGGCAAAGCCGTTCTTTTTTAGTGAAAAACCAAAAAAGCTCGACAAATGCCGAAATAATAAAATGACGGAAGACGCAAAAAGCGTCTTCCGTCATTTTTTCTTTTATTTAACCGTTTTTTCGCGTTCTGTATATCATATAAAACCAGAGTATGACGAGCGCCTGAAAAATCAGGCAGGCGATAAGAAGGTAAGCGACCTTAGCAACGGGGAAGGTAACTATTATCGCCGTAAAGGTTCCCCAGATTATTCCGCTTATACATACTGCGCGCGGCAGCAGCCCGTACCATATACAGCTGAAAACCGTAGCCACGATAAACGAAACGGGTATTGCATATATAAACGCAAGCCATTCACGGCCTATATTAATAGGTAAAATAATAAGTATAAAAAAGACGACGGCAGCTACGAGCCAGACAAGCCCGACGGAAAGATAGGGTACGAACTCTCTTTTCCTTATGAATTTTCCGCTGATTTTCGGCTCCTTTTCACTTGTCAGGTCGTTGAGCGTTACGCCGAAATGCTCCGCAATCAGCGATAAAACGTACGTGTCGGGCAGCCCCTCTCCGCGTTCCCATTTTGAAACCGACTTATCGGAATAATTAAGGATTTCGGCAAGCTCGCCCTGAGTGATTCCCTCGAGCTTTCTGTAATACGCTATTTTCTTTGCAACGGTATTTTTAAATTCCTGTTCCGTCATAACAAAAACCTCATACTGATATTGAACATATTATACTATACGAAAATCCGTTTTTCAAGTCCGAAAAACCGCACGGTTAAACCGTTCCTACTCACAGTAGAGTCAGCTTTCCGTCCGGTAGAGTCAAAATTTTAACAGTAGGTTGAATTCTTTTAGCTCCGGTTTTATACTCGGCTTAGAAACTTATGAGGAGATGATTACATGTCAAGAATTAAGCTCGCCGACAGGACGCTGCCGCCGTATACAAGAAACGAGGAGCTTTTAAATATGTGGACGCACATAGCCGGCGCGGCGTTCGGCGTAGCGGCGCTCGTGCTGTGTACCGTGTTTTCCGCTCTTCACCGTAATTACTGGGCGCTCGGCGGCGGAATCTTTTACGGACTTATGATGATTTTCCTTTATACTATGTCGAGCGTATATCACGGACTTAAGTCCGAGAAGCCGAAAAAGGTTATGCAGGTGCTTGACCACTGCTCTATATTTGCGCTTATAATAGGAACCTATATTCCTGTTCTTTTTACGGGAATAAGAGAGCATTATTTTATACTGTTTCTGATTATATCCGTTCTGCTTACGGCGGGAACCGCGGTGTGCGTAACCTTCACGGCGATTGATTTCAAAACATACGCAAAGGTTTCAATGACGGGCTATTTCGCAATCGGCTGGGCGGCGCTTCTGATTTTATATCCTTTATATAAAATATACGGACTCGAGATGATTATCTGGCTGTTCCTCGGCGGACTCGCCTATACGCTCGGAATAATCTTCTACGCAAAGGGAAACAAAAAGAGATATTATCATTCAATCTTTCACCTTTTTATCCTTCTCGGAACGGCGCTTCATTTTACGGCAATTTTCAAGTTCTGCATTTTATAAAAGAAAAAAGACGGTTGAAAAACCGTCTTTTTTTATTCCTCAACGTATTGCTCGATATCAATAATCTTTCCTCTGAAACGCTCGGTGGTTCCGTAATCTCCTCTTATTCCCGAGGGGATTTTTGCTTTTTCAACGTAGAACTCAACGACGTCCTTGTTACGTCTTGCGTACTGATGGGTGTCGTTTGTGTGGCGGTCCGACTTCTGGTCGCAGAGAATAATATTGAACGACTTTACCTCGTCGCCGTCCTGAAGCGTAATCTTATACTTCGTTCCGATTTTCGTTCCGTAGAAGGAGCCAAGCGCCGCACAGTAGCAGCCGTCGTACATTCTTATTCCCGTTTCCTCGTCGGTATAACACTGCTCGCTTCTTAAAAGCTTATACTGCGGCGAGCCCTTCGCGGTAACCGCGGTATAATACGCGTAGGTCTTACAGCTTCCGTCGCTGTCCTTTGGAAGCTCAAGTCTTTTAAGCGTTCTGAGCGTTATTTTTGTGCTCTTTCTCGGGCGCCATTCTCCGCTCGGGCTGAGCGGACTGAGCTTAACCCTGTATGAATATGAGGTTTCGGGCTTAAGGTTATTATCGGTAAAAATACCGTTTTGCGCCGTACCCGCTTTTTCGTAAGGCTTGCCGTCCTCGCTTCTCAGTACGTCGACTCTCGTGTTCTCGTCAACGTTCTTTATGTTGAGCTTAACCGAATCCGACGAAACGCTTACGACCTTAAGCTCCGCCTTCTTTAAGCCGGTTGTAATATTCTCGACGCCGAGAATTGAACCGTCAACGCTGTTCATTACAGCGATTTTATAATCCGTATTTTCCTTAAGTCCTCTTATTACCGCCTTGCGTTCATTAGTAACGCATACAGGCTCCCAGCTTCCCGATACGCCGTTATACCTGCATACCGTATAGCTTAAATACGTTTCCCTGCTTTTCCAGCTTAGCTTAACCGCCTGCGCTCCGAGTCTTTCAATCTCGGTTTCAACGCCTGCGCTTTCTTCGTATCTTGCGGATACAAGGTCAAGCGTTTCGGCAGCTGAAGACGAGGAGGCGGAAAAGTCGCTAATAACTACTCCCGTTCCGTCCTCTGCCGAAGCGGCAATATCTGCGCCCGTGCAAAGCATAAATACTATTAATACGGATATTAATCTTATCAGCTTTTTATTGATAGTATTATCTCCAGTCCCGCGTAAATTGTTACAAAACCGTAACAACGCGTATTAAGCGTTATAACATATTTTCCTGCCATTGTCAAATTTTATCCGAGATAATAGACGGTTTTGTTTGTTTCCGTTTTGTAACTATTGCTTTTTTTCAAAAATGTTGACAAACCGCGATAGGGGTATATAATAGTCACAAGGGTTAACCCTTAAAATATTTTCGGGGCGGGGTGAGATTCCCCACCGGCGGTACAGTCCGCGACTCCCTGACGGCATCAGGGACTGATACGGTGAAATTCCGTAACCGACGGTAATTGCGAAAGCATAAGTCCGGATGAGAGAAATAATACTATGTATTACCGCCCTGACGCTGTCAGGGCTTTCTCTTTCCCAAAAAAAGGAGGAATTACTATGCCGAAAACACAGAAGAAAACAAGACTAATCGCAGGCTGCGGAATGCTTACCGCCGCGGCAATCATACTTCAGTATCTCGAGATACCGATTCCGTTCATTCCGAGCTTTATCAAGCTGGATTTTTCGGATTTACCGGAGCTGCTCGGCGCCTTTGCCTACGGTCCGCTCGCAGGTATCGTGATTGCGCTTGTGAAAAATGTAATTCACCTTGCCGCGAGCCAGAGCGGCTACGTCGGCGAGCTGTCGAACTTCCTGCTCGGCGCGGTGTTCGCAGGCGTTGCGGGCGTGATTTACCAAAGAAATAAAACGATAAAAGGCGCCCTCATCGGCGGTATCGTCGGCGCGGCGTGTATGGCTGCGGCGAGTTTTCCGATTAACCTTTTCGTCGTCTATCCGTTCTATTATCACTTTATGCCGAAGGAAGCCGTGCTCGGCGCGTATCAGGCAATCGTTCCGTCAATGAAAAGCATTGAGCAGTCCCTGCTCGTATTCAATCTTCCGTTCACGCTGATTAAGGGCATCTTCTGCGTAATCATCTCAATGCTGATTTATAAGCCGCTCTCACCCCTCCTTCACGGAAAGGAAAAGTGATTCTTTCTTATATTTTTATTGATATTTAATATACTTTGTAGTATAATATATACACTAAAAAGATAGGAGATAAAATTATGCCACTTGTAACCACAACCGAAATGTTTAAAAAAGCATACGAGGGCGGATACGCTATCGGCGCTTTTAACGTAAATAATATGGAGATTGTTCAGGGTATCACAAGAGCTGCCAAGAAGCTCGAGGCTCCCGTAATTCTTCAGTGCTCCTCGGGCGCGAGAAAATACGCTTCTCACGATTATCTTGTCGCTATGGTAAAGGCTGCCGCTGAGGAAACGGGTCTCCCGATTGCGCTTCACCTTGACCACGGTCCGGATTTTGAAACCTGTAAAAGCTGTATAGACGGCGGCTTCACCTCCGTTATGATTGACGGCTCCTCCCTTCCCTATGAGGAAAACGTCGCTTTAACCAAGAAGGTCGTTGAATACGCTCACGCTCACGGCGTTGTCGTCGAGGGCGAGCTCGGTACGCTTGCAGGCGTTGAGGACGACGTAGTTGTTGAGGCGGGTAACGAATCTTATACGAGACCCGAAGAGGTTTACGACTTCGCTACAAGAACGGGCGTTGACTCGCTTGCTATCGCTATCGGTACTAGCCACGGCGCTTACAAGTTCAAGCCCGGCCAGAAGCCGCAGCTCCGCTTCGACATTCTTGAAGAGGTCGGAAAGCAGCTTCCGAACTTCCCGATTGTACTTCACGGCGCAAGCTCGGTAAATCAGGAACATATTAAAATGATTAATCAGTACGGCGGCTCTATGCCCGACGCTATCGGCATCCCCGAGGATATGCTCCGCGAGGCTGCCTCTATGGCGGTATGTAAAATCAACGTTGACTCCGATATCCGTATCGCTATGACGGCTGCGTTAAGAAAGCACTTCACCGAGAATCCGACTCACTTTGACCCGCGTCAGTATCTCACTCCCGCAAGAGACCTTATCGAAGAGGTCGTTGCTCATAAGATTGACGTTGTATTCGGTTCCTCGGGTCACGCATTTGACTGATAAAAAACAATTAATCACCGTTGGTTTCGCCGACGGTGATTTTTAAACATTGAAAGGAGCTTTTTATGGAAAAGGTATTACAGTTTTTAAAGGACGCAGGAGTTTATTATCTCGCTACCGCAGAGGGCGACCAGCCGAGAGTCAGACCGTTCGGTACGGCTCACGTTTTTGAGGGAAAGCTCTATATTCAGTCGGGAAAAATCAAGGACGTTGCAAAACAGCTTGCGGCTAATCCAAAGGCTGAAATCTGTGCGTTTAATGACGGACGTTGGCTGCGCGTTGCGGGAACGCTCGTTGAGGACGACCGCCGCGAGGCGAGAGTATCAATGCTTGACGCATATCCCGAGCTTAAAAGTATGTACTCCCCCGACGACGGAAATACCGTTGTATACTATTTTGAAAACGCAACGGCAATCTTCAGCTCGTTTACCTCAGAAAGCGAAACCCTGACCTTCTGATTATTACTATTTGTATAATTTGTTTATACAAATAATTATTGACTTGCTTGCCGTATTCTATTATAATATACAAAAACCACGAAAGAGGTCTTGTAATGGCAAAGAAAAAGGAAAACGTAATTAAGACCGAGCATTTCGGCATTCAGCGTAAAATCGTAGCTAATATGACTACCGAAAGCTGGCAGAATATTCCCCACGTTACCTATACCTACGAGCCCGACGTAACCGAGTTTATGGAGCAGTACAGGCTTCTTAACAACGGCGTCGAAAAGGAAAACAAGGTAACCGTTAATACTCTTATGCTCAAGGTTATCGTTGAAGGACTCAAGGCGTGTCCCGCAATGAACGCCCATATTGAATTCGACCGTAAGTACGTACGCGGCGCTATTCACACCTTAAGCGAAATAAATATTTCAATGCCCATGGTGCTTCCCACGGGCGAAATGATGACGATTAATCTTCACAATTTTGAAAACAAAAACCTTGACGAAATGGTTGCCTATATTAAAGACGTTCACCGTCGGATGGAGAACACGGATTTAAACGAGGTAATGTTTGACGTTTCGCTTGACAACACCCTTACGGGCTTAAAGGAGGGTAAGCTCGCCCAGACTCTAAACCGCCTTATCGGCTCAAAAACGGGCAAGCATAAGGTTAAAACGTTAAAGGGTAAGGCAAAGCGCGAATACGAGGCTATTCCGGAAACCGACCGCCTTACAAAGCACGATATCGAGCAGGGCTCAATCACGATTTCAAATATAGGCTCCGTCTACCGCGAACAGCGCGGAGCGGCTGCGCTTATTGAGATTATTCCGCCGCAGGTCACCGCTATCGCCGTAGGCGCCGTTCAGGACAGACCCGTCGTTATCGTTAACGAAAACGACGAGAAGGAAATCGCGGTCCGTCAGGTGCTCCCCTTTACGATTGTTTTCGACCACAGAGCGCTCGACTTCGGCGACATAGTTCCTTTTATAAAGAAGCTCGACGAGATTTTTGAGGCTCCCGAAATTATGTTCTCCTGGAAGAACGAAAAACCGATAACCGAAGAGAAAATCGAGGAAATTAAGGAAGAGCGTATTGTACGCGAAACCAGGTTCGAGGAAAGCAAAAAGCGGGAAAAAGCAAGGCGCGAAGCCGAGCGTGACGCAGAGCGCGCAGGCGCAAAGGCGGAAAAGGCTCAGGCTGAAGCCGAAAAAGCGGTAAAGGAAGCCGAAGAACGCGCTGCAAAAGCCGAAAAGGAGCTTCAGGAGGCAACCGAAAGGGCTTCTCAAAAAGCACTTAAGGAAGCCGAGAAGGCTGAAAAAGAGGCGCTTGAAGCAGAGGAAAAGGCAAGACGGGAAATAGAAAAGCTCAGGCGTGAAGCAGCCGAAAAGGCTGAAAAGGCTAAGAGCGAGGCAAAGGAAAAGGCTCTTAAGGAGGCTGAACGACTTCATCAGGAGCTGCTTGAAAAAACCGATAAAATGCGCCGTGACGCCGAAAAGAAGCGCCTTGACGCAGAGGAAAAGAAAACGAAGGCGTTAGCCGAGGCTGAAAAGACTAAAAAGGAAGCGCTTGACAAGGCAAAAAAAGAAGCCGAAAAGGCTCAGCGCGAGCTCGAAAAGGCTAAAGCCGAGGCGGAGGAGCTTGCCGAAAAGGCTAAAAAAGCACAGGCTAAGGCTGACGAATTTTCAGACGGAGAATAATCATATATAGAAAGAAAAAGATATTACCGAATCGACGACGTGAAGCTTTTTGCCATAATTCTCGTCGTTCTCGGTCATCTTCTTATGGAAAAAATCAGACTTGATTTTTTATATTCGCCGACAAAAAACATTAAAATAAAATAGAAATAATTTTCATTTTTAACTGCTTCGTTTTTTCTAATACTAATATTGCTCGCCTTGAGCAAGGAGGAGAAAAAATGAAAGCTTCAACTTCAAAGATTATAATGAAGGGTGTCGGCGCAACGCTTGCAGTATGCTCCGCGCTCGCTATGGCAAGCAGTGCGAAGCCCGCGTCGGGCACGGCAAAAAAAGCGGTAAGAAAGACCGCAAATAAGGTAGCGGGAATGGTTGACGCCATTTCGCAGTTTATGTAAAAAGAGGCTCGGTTTTCCGGGCCTCTTTTAATTATTTACTTCGGTTACCGCCTGTCCTTTTATTCCGAGAAGAAAACGGCTGAAATTAATTCCGTACGCCTTGCCGTCGGGGAAAAGCTCAAGAAGCGGAATAAGCACGAAGCGCCTTTCGTGAAATCTCGGATGCGGAAGCGTAAGGTTTAGCGTGTTAACCGCGCTCGTTTCGGCGATAATCAGGTCGAGGTCGATAATTCTCGGACCGTTTTTTATCGTTCTTACTCTGCCGAAGGCGCCCTCAATTCCGAGGCAGACGCCGAGCATTTCGTTAGGCGTAAGCTCGCTTTCAACCTCAAAGCAGGCGTTATAAAAGCTGTCCTGGTCGGCATATCCCACGGGCTCGGTTTCGTAGATTTTAGATACTCTTAAAACCTCGCATTTCGGTAT
The DNA here is from genome assembly GCA_024696725.1 of Eubacterium sp. GTDB lineage: Bacteria > Bacillota > Clostridia > Oscillospirales > Acutalibacteraceae > Eubacterium_R. The sequence goes on from JAILGO010000064.1 coordinate 8,791, forward strand.
TAGCTTAAACGCGTCAATCGCCTTATCTATATTATCCCTTCTGTCGCCGATATTAGTACCGACGCTGATTATATACCTCATTTTCTTTCCCTCGTAACCGTTACCGCCATATATTCAAACTCCGCGTTTACGGGAGCGTCGGGCTTTTTTACCGTTACGGTTACCTTTTCGATTTTTTTAAAATCCTCAAGCAGCGCCGCCGCGGTAACCTCAGCCGCGCGCTCAATCAAATCACAGGACTTTTCGGTAAAAACTCTTCGTATAGTCTTAACCGCCGCGGCGTAGCTTACCGTATCGTCGACGCAGTCCGCAGCGCAGGCTTTACTCATATCGAGAAAGTAATCGACGTCAATAATAAAGCTCTGACCGTTTTCCTTTTCCTCGGGATTAACGCCGTGATAAGCAAAGAGCTTAAGTCCCTTTATCGTTACCTTATCCATTTTTTTATCTCCTGCGCCGTTCTGACGCCCTTAATTTCATTTTTTACATCGTGTATACGAATTATATCAACTCCGCCTAAAATCGCCGCCGTATCGGCTGATATGTTACCGTAAATGCGTTTTGACGGCTCGTTCTCGCCGCTTGAAGCGCCTATAACGCGTTTTCTCGATACTCCGAGTAATAACGGATAGCCTGCTTGCTTATACGCCTTTACGTTAGCTATAAGCTCTAAATTCTCTTCATAGCTTTTTCCGAAGCCTATACCCATATCGAAACAAAGCTGCTCTTTTTTTATTCCCGCGGCTTTACAAAAATCTGCAGCTTCGCGGAAAAACGCCTTAACGCTCTCAACGCCGCCCTCGCCGTTGTGCATAATAATCCAGCCTGCGCCGCTCTTTTTTATCAATTCCGCCATGCCGTCGCCGCGTTTTCCGCTTACGTCGTTAATTATATCGACTCCCCCGTCGAGCGCCTTTTCGGCAACCTCGGGAAAATAGGTGTCGACCGAGAGCGGAAGCTCCGTTCTCTTTCT
>JAILGO010000132.1 GCA_024696725.1 Eubacterium sp.
TCGGGTTACGCAAAGGCGGCGTCGTTTCTTGAAAAGATTAATTACGAGATTACCGACTCGGGCTGCTATCTTACTGCCCGGACAGAAAGCGATACGGATTCTTATCTCAGCGCCGTTAAAACCGATTTAATTAACGACGGCTTCAGGCTGAGCGAAATTGCCGGAACCGACGGTCTCACCTTTGATTTAACCGCTGTACGCGGAAACGAGTACGTTTATATAACCTCGTCGGACGCGGTAGATAAAAACGACGTAATTGCATTTCTTGACTCGGCGCTTCACGATTTAACCGCAAATAAGCTGCGCTCCAAGGGAAACGGCGCGGTTGTGTTTATCTGTAAAAATGCAGAGGAGGACGCCGTAGCTCTTTCTAAGGCGATAAAAGAAACCTATAGCGGAAAGCGCGTGCTTAAGCTCGGTATCGCAATAGTTGAAACCGACAGTAAAAAAGTCTATTTCAGAGGGAACGAGCCGTCAGTAATTCAGAAACTCGTAACAGAGTATATTATGGGCAGTGAACTTCCGATTAAGGACGAATATAAACTAAAGGAAAGACTTCCGTTTCAGACGGAGCTTGAGGATAAAACGAAAGCGTTTAACCTCGCTGATTATAAAAAGGGAATTTATAACGAAAGGTAATGAACTATGACACCTGCAGAAAAATATATAAACGATATTAAAGGCAAAAGGGTTGCGCTCGTCGGTATGGGCGTTGCTAACGTACCTTGCGCCGAATTTCTCGCAAGGCACGGCGTAGAGGTATGGGCGTGCGACGGAAAAGACAGAGAATATATCGGCGAGGAAAAGTGTAAAAACCTCGAGGCGCTCGGCGTTAAGTTTTCACTTGGAGAGGGCTATCTTGATATCCTTCCCGAAATGGATATTGTTTTCAGAAGCCACGGAATACTCCCGTTCCAGAACGCGTGGATAGGCGAGTGTATACGCCGCGGTCAGACTGTTACGACAGAAATGGAGGTATTTTTTAAATACTGTCCGTGTAAAATTTTCGCTATAACGGGCTCTAACGGTAAGACGACTACCACTACGCTTATTTCAAAAATGCTTGAGGCTGCGGGAAACAGAGTGTTCCTCGGCGGAAATATCGGTAAGGCGCTCATGCCTTCGCTTGACGAAATTACCGAAAAGGATATAGCCGTCGTAGAGCTTTCCTCGTTCCAGCTCGTGACTATGGGTAACCTTGTTAATACGCCCGACGTTGCCGTTGTAACGAATATCGAAAGCACCCACCTCGACCATCATCTTTCGCTTGACGAATACGTTGACGCAAAGAGAAACGTTTTAATATATCAGAATCCGTCTCAGCGCACCGTGCTTAACGCCGACTGCGATTATTCAATCGGAGGTCGCGTTTACCACGATATGCGCTACGACGTAAGAGGAAAATTCTTTGAGTTTTCGATAAACCATTCCGTTAAAAACGGCGCGTATCTTGAGCGCAGCTCGGGTGATATCTATTATGCCGAGAACGGTGAGAAAACTCTTGTTATGAACCGTGAAGATATAAGACTTCCGGGCGAGCATAATATTGAAAACTACTGTACCGCGATTTCGGCGGTATGGGATTACGTTACTCCCGAAATAATAAAGTCCGTAGCTCAGAGCTTCGGTGGCGTCGAGCACAGAATAGAATTCGTGCGCGAGTTTAAGGGCGTTAAATATTATAACGACAGTATCGCTACCTCTCCGTCGAGAGTAATAAGCGGTCTTAAGGCGTTCGGAAGAAAGATTATCGTTATTATGGGAGGCTCCGATAAGGGTAACGATATGAGCGAAATGGTACCCTATATTCTTAAATACGTTAAGGTGCTTGTACTTAACGGCGCTACCGCCGATAAGATTTATGACGCCGTGACTTCAAATCCCGATTTTGAAGGAAGCGGACTCGTTATTTTAAGAACAGAGACAATGAGCGAGGCTCTTCTTAAGGCTAAGGAAAGCGCCGAAAAGGGCGATATAGTTTCGCTTTGTCCCGCCTGTCCCGCCTTTGACCAGTTTAAAACCTTTGAATACAGAGGCAGGGAGTTTAAAAGATTAGTAAATGAATTCGAGGATTAATATGAATACAGTTGAATTACTTGAAAAGTTAACCTCTGCCGTCGGCGTAAGCGGAGCGGAAAATGAAATAGGAAAAACGGTAGCAGGGCTTCTCTCGCAGTACGGTAAGGTATATACCGACTCGATGAATAACGTTTACTGTACCTTCGGCGAGGGCGCTCATTTCCTGCTCGACGCCCATATCGACGAAATAGGCTTTATCGTTAAAGCAGTAAGTGACGGAGGCTTTCTTAAGGTAGACCGTTGCGGCGGTATCGACTGCCGAATGCTTCTCGGAAGCGAGGTCTGCGTTCACGGTAAGAAGGAGCTTCGCGGAGTTATCTCTACGCTTCCGCCTCATCTTCAGAAAGACGGCGACAGTAAAAAGGTTCCCGGGCTTGACGAAATCGCGATAGATATCGGTCTTGATAAGAAGGAAGCCGAAGAGCTTGTATCTTCGGGCGACAGAGTTACCTTTAAGCGTAACTTTAATAAGCTTCTGAATAATCAGCTCTCAGCCTCCGTTCTTGACGACAGAAGCGGAGCGGCGGCTGTTATACTCGCTATAGATATGCTTAAGGACGTTAACGCGAAAATTACGGTTATGCTCTCCTCTCAGGAGGAGGTCGGCTGCCGCGGCGCGTCCGTAGGCGTTTTTGATAAAAAGGTTGACGAGGCGATTGCGGTCGACGTAACTTTCGGCTATTCACCGCTCTGTAAAAAGAGCGAATGCTGTGAGCTCGGTAAAGGGCCCGCGATAGGCTTCTCTCCCGTACTTAATGCCGAAATGAGTAAAAAGCTCGTTGCCGTAGCGGAAATGAACGGTATTCCGTATCAGCGCGAGGTTATGGGCGGCGGCCATACGGGAACCAACGCCGACGTAATCTCCGTAAACGAGAGCGGAGTAAGGACGGCGCTCCTCTCAATACCCGAGAAGTATATGCACTCTCCGATTGAGATAATAGATACTTCGGACGTTGAAAATACCGCCCGTCTTATCACTGAATATATTAAAGAAAGGGCGGGTGAGCTCAATGCTTAAGGAATTATGTCTTTTAAACGGCGCGTCGGGCGACGAGGGCGCCGTAAGAGATTATATTATCTCTCAGATTAAGGATTACTGTGACTATAGCGTTGACGCGCTCGGCTCTGTTATTGCGTTTAAAAAAGGCAAGAGAACGTCTGCTAAAAAGGTTTCCGTTAACGCTCATATCGACGAGGTCGGTTTTATAGTAACGGGCATTACCGACGAGGGATATCTCCGCTTTTCTTCAATAGGCGGTATCGACGCGAGAGTATGCCTTGACCGCATCGTTTCGCTCGGAGGTATAAAGGGAGTTATCGGCGATAAGGCTTATCATCTTCTCAGCGAGGACGAAAGAAAAAAATGTCCCGACCTTGACGGACTTCTTATTGATATCGGCGCTTCATCGAAAGAAGAGGCGGAAAAGGTTGCGGCTCCCGGTGACTTCGTGTATTTTGAAAGCGATTACTGCGAGTTCGGAAACGGATTTATAAAAGCTAAAGCGCTCGACGACCGTATCGGCTGTATGCTTATGATTGAGCTTATACAGAGCGAGCTTGAATACGATACCTGGTTCTGCTTTAACGTACAGGAGGAGGTCGGACTGCGCGGCTCGCAGTGTACCTCTTATGCAGTTCAGAGCGATATTGCCGTTATCCTTGAAAGCACCACCGCCGCGGACCTTGACGGAGTAAGCGGCTCGGACAGAGTATGTGTGCTCGGCGACGGTCCCGTTATTTCGTTTATGGATAACCGCACGATTTATGACAGAGAGCTTTATAAGCTCGCCGTAAAAACCGCTAAGGAAAACGGAATTCCCTCACAGACAAAAACCGCTGTTGCCGGCGGAAATGACGCAGGCGCAATTCAGCGTAGCGGAAAGGGCGCGAAAGTTATGGCGCTCTCTCTTCCGTGCAGATATATTCACTCCGCTTCAAGCGTTGTAAAGAAAAGTGATATTGAAGAAACGAGAAAGCTTTTAAAGCTTCTGCTGACTAAGTTATATGATTGAAAAGATTGAAAACAAAAACGGCTTTGACGGCTGGGAAATCCGCGATATTTTTACCGTGCGGATTCTTGCGCTTTTAAAATCCTACGGCTGTGAATATAACTTCGCTACGTTTTACCGTCAGGTTATTGACGGTAAAATTACTGCCGTTATCTCTAAACTCGACAGGGATTTCACTCTCTCGGTTACCGACGGCTTTGATAACGAGGAGCTTGTCCGTTTCTTCTGCGTTTACGGTTATACCTCTATTTTAAGCA
>JAILGO010000179.1 GCA_024696725.1 Eubacterium sp.
AGAAAGAGCAAGAGTTAGCTGTTGCTCAGCGCCAACGCATAAAAGAAATATTGAAACACCCTGATGATGAGAGCGCTATTGATGCTGAATATGATGCAATTATTTCGGATATTCGTAAAGAAATTACCGGCATTCAAAATCAAATCTCTATGTGTGAAAACACAGAAGAAAGTATAAAGAAGATTGAAAAAACGAAAGTGTCTGTTACAGGATTGTTAAATGAAATACAAAACGAAACAGAGTTAACACAGTTACAGATTAAAAGTATTGCCGAAAAGATTTATGTTTATGAAAATCGGATAGAAATAGTCTTGAATGCAGATATCGAACAAGCCTATATGAGTACTATTCCAGCAAGTGAGTTTGATGTTGATACTATAGCAAGGGAATTCTTTGAAGATGAAATCATACAAACAGCCACCCATCAATTGCCGAAGAAATATAGCGTAGAAGTAAAAACTCGTGCACCCTTCTCTACTGATATGGAAAGAAAAAATCAAGAACAGTCACAACGTTATGTAGAGAAGGGACCCGCTTGAAATATATACCGACAGCGAGGGCGAGGTTATCTTTAAAAAGTATTCGCCTGTCGGCGAGCTCTCAAATTTTGCGCGCCAGTACGCCGAGGTGCTCCATAAGGACGCGGGGCTGCCGATAGCGATTACCGATAACGACCACGTTATCGCCGCTGCGGGAATAAGTAAGCGCGAGGTCCTTGAACGCCGCGTAACCGGTACCCTTGAGGAGCTTACGGAAAACCGCCGGATTCATATTAAAACCGATACCGTTCCTCCGATAAACGCGATAGAGGGCTTCGACCGGAAAGCGGAGGTAGTCTATCCGATTATGTACGGCGGCGACGTTTCGGGCGCGGTGGCGCTGTTTGAAAACGAAAAAGCCGAGCTCCCGGGCGAAAGCGAAATAAAGCTCGTTCAGGTCGCGGCGTCCTTTTTGGGCTCTCAGATGGAATGACTTTGTGCAAATTATACAAAATTATCATTCTTTCTTTGTATATTATGTTATAAAGGCAGAAACTGTAAAAAAGGGCTTGCAATTTGAAAAAAGCTGTGTATAATAAGTCGCAACAGAGGGAAGAACGGCTGATAACCTACTGAGCCACCCTCTATTACATACCCTGCTGAGGCAGGCGAATTTGCTTTAGATTTTTTACATAAATATTACTCCAAACGATAAAAGGGCTTCGGCATTACGCCGGGCCCTTTTATTATTCTTTTATTAATAGATATAATAAAAAAGCCTCTCGCTGAGAGGCTTTTCTTTACTGCTCGTCAAATAGCTTTTTATCGAGGTTTCTCTTTCTGAACACATAGTAAAGTACCGTTCCGAGAACAAGCATTACGCCGAGCTCGCCGAGCGCAACAAGTCCGCCCTGAACTAAAAAATCGCCGACGTGGAAGGGACCTTCAATGAAGAACGCTTCGATTTCCCATCCGACGATAATGCCGTTCCAGACCGCAGGCATAAGCATCGCCCAAAGGGGATAGCTCTTAAGCTTTACATTTCTTAAAAGGTAAATACAAACCGAAGAGCCAAGCGTCGCAAGCGAGCCGAATATCATATCGAGCGGAAGTCCCTGACCTATGCTCTGAAGGTTAGAGATAATGCAGCCGATTGTAAGTCCGGGTATCGCGGCGGGAGTGAAAAGCGCGAGAATGTTAAGCGCCTCGCTTACCCTGAACTGTACTGCGGCGGTAGTAGTTCCGGGAAGAAGCGCGCCCTGAGTGAGCGTGAGCGCGGCGTACATTGCGGCAATAATGCCTGCCTGAGTGATAAAAGCAACCTTTTTGTTTTTCATAATTCAATTCTCCTTAGTTTTGTTAGAGCGGGTTGTGCCAAGTACCGCTTTGTTAACCTTAAGTCAACTTGTGCTATTATAACATATAAAAACAAAATTGCAAGAAAAAATATTTTCCGTTTTTTTATCTGTAAGTTTTTTGTTGTAGTTTGTTATAATAAATGTTATAATAAATTAATTTGTTTGAAAGGAAATTTATCATGACCTGTAAAAACTGCGGAGCCGAGCTGAGAGATAACGCCCGCGTGTGCAGAAACTGCGGCGCGTTCGTTGACGACGGCTCGGGATACACGCTTCTTACCTCGGATAACAGAGTTGACGATTTCTATTCGAGCGAGCCCGTTAAGAAAAAGAGCGGAGCGCTTGCGTACGTTATATCCATGGTGCTCGTTGTCGCTATAGTTTTCGGCGGCGCGTATTACTATTTCACGAAAATCAAGCCTCAGGAAAAGCCTGCGCCGCAGGTTACCTTTACCTCGGGCTGCGGAATAATTAACGATAACGAGCCCGTGTTCTATGCGGCTGTTGAGAAAAATACCAAAATTCAGTATATTCACGGCGTTAAGCTTTTCGTTAACGACGCTCCCGACAGTGAAGCGGGCTATAACTGCGCCGCGCTTCTCAGCGATAAATACGAATATACAAAAAATATCGACGATACCTTCAGAGCGATATTCTTCGACGCGAGAGAGCTCGGAAATAATAAAAACGTAGTATTTGAAATCAAGCTCGGATTTTTCGGAGACGAGGGAATGTATACTTATTACGTTCCTCTTGCCGCGAAGGAAAAAATAAAGGCATCCGCTGCGGACGCCGTTTTTGACCACAGTAATTCAAAGAAAGCTTCCGAAGAGGCTTCGACTGAAAAAGCTCCCTCCGAAACTACTGAGAAGAAGCCCGAGGAAACTACCGCCCAAACGACGGCGGGAAAGCGGAGCGACGTATCTTTCGTTTACGACAGCTACTGGTTTACCGAGCCGGAAACCGAGGGCGATACAAGAACGATTTACGCTCTTAAATTCGGACGCGACGGCGCCTTCGTTTCAACCCGTTATCAGAAGAAGGGGAGCGAAGGCTGGCAGGTAAGCACTACCGAGGGAAGCTTCGAGCTTAAGGACGGAATGATTACCGTAACCGAAAGCGGAAGAAAAAGATATTTTGCCGTCGGCAATAATTCCGTGAGCGGAACTAAGGACGGCAAGACGGTTCAGAAGCTTATCGCCCGTAAGTATAACAGTATTAAGAACGTTGAGGATTTCTTTGGTCTGTAATCGGAGGATAATATGAAGGTTTTAATTTGCGGACTCGGCTTGATTGGCGCAAGCCTTGCTAAAACTATAAAAAAGAATACGAAGCATACCGTTCTCGGCTGGAACAGGACTGAGTCCGTTACCGAGAAGGCGCTTCGCGACGGTACGATAGATAAAACGGGAGAGCTCGCGGAGCTTATGGCTGACGCCGATATTACCTTTGTTAATTTCTATCCCGACGCGATTGTTCCGTTTATTCTCGCGCATAAAAACGATTTTAAAAAGGATTCGATTGTTACCGATTCCTGCGGTATTAAAACTAAAATCTGTAAGGAAATGGAGGCGCAGAAGGGACTCGCCTTCTATTTTATCGGCGCTCACCCTATGGCGGGGCGCGAGGTTTCGGGCTACGATAATTCGCTCGACAATCTCTTCGATAACGCAAGCTTTATCTGTACCCCGTCGGATGGAACTCCGCGTAATAAAACCGATGCTCTCGTAGGGCTCGCACAGGATATGGGCTTTGCGAGAACCGTTGTTACAACTCCTGAGCATCACGACGAAATGATAGCTTTTACCTCCCAGATTGCTCACGTTCTTGCCTGCTCCTACGTGCTTTCGCCTCTCGCGCCGATGCACGCGGGCTATTCAGCGGGCTCGTACCGCGACGTATCGCGCGTTGCAAGAATAAACGCGGAGATGTGGACCGAGCTGTTTCTTGACAATAAGGAGCCGCTCGTAAGAGAAATCGACGACCTTGTATCTAACCTTATGAGGTTTAAATACAATATCGTAAACGGCGACGGCGAAGCCCTCACGGCGCTTATGAAAGAGGGTAACCGTATTAAAGAGGAAATAGGATAATCCCCGTTAAATCAGGGCGAGAAAAAAGCGAGGCTCAGCCTCGCTTTATTTTATCTCTTTTACGTCCTCGAATACCGCTGTCATTTTACTGCTTATCTGAAGGTCAAGATGGAGCGAGCCAAAATACCAGTGCTTGTATTCTACGCTTTTCATCAGCTCCTGAAGGTAGGTGTTGAGCGGAGTTAAATGCACGTCGCGGTTGGTGTGAAGCCTAATAAAGTCCTTAGCGAGCGCGGGCGCCTCGTAGGTCAGCACGTAATCTATTTCAAAGCCGCAGTCCTTAAGGTTCTTCGCGCCGTTCATAAGCTCCTCGGAGTTCGGCATTTCGTCCTTCCACCAGGTTTTGCCCTCCTTGCGCATCTCCTTGTCCTCGCTCTCGCCGCCTCCCATAACGAAGAAATTCTTTTTCTCGAAGGTGAATATCTCTCCGCGTCTCAGGTGATAGATGTTGGACGCGATTTTATGGGCGTCTCCGCCTTTGTAGCGGTACGGCGGATAAGCGTTAAGAATATCAAAGTTTTCGTGCGCTCCGTCTACAAAGCAGATAACGTATTTCTTCTTTTCAAGCGCCTTGAGCGCCTTCTTTTCGTTCTCGCTTCCGTCCCAGAGAAAGCCGAAGTCGCCGCAGATAATCAGCGTGTCGTCCTCTGTGAGCTTTTTAAGCTTCGGACTTTTGAAAAAGCTTAAATCACCGTGGGTATCGCCCGTAATATATACCATAATCTGTCCTCGTTTTCGCTTAAAATTGTATATTATACTTATTGAAGTTTGCTTCTTCGTGTGATATTATAATAATAACTTTAAATGTGTAAGGTGTCAAGTATATGAAAAAATTGCTCTCTGCTGCAATAGCGCTGTGCCTTTTGCTTGCGGTATCTATGCCGTTTACGGTATACGCAAAGGACGCAAATAACGACAGGGGAATGTATAAGGTCAGTGAAAAGGTTTACGCTGACGCTTATATGCTCGTTTCGCTCGACGACGAAAGCTATCCCGTTATCGCTCAGAAGAATAAGGATAAAAAGAAGTATCCCGCTTCGCTTACAAAAATAGTAACCGCTATGGTAACGCTTAACGAAGCTAAAAATCTTCAGGCTGAGGTTACCGTATCAAAAGCCGCTATCGACGCGCTTTCGGGTACGGACGCTCAGGTAGCGGGACTCAGACCGGGGGATAAGCTCACCCTCGAGGAGCTTCTTTATCTTACTATGGTTCATTCCGCCTGCGACGCTTGTCAGGTGCTTGCCGAGTATATCGGCGGTAATACTCCCGCGTTCTGTAAGCTGATGAACGACTGGTGTAAGTCAATAGGCTGTAAAAACAGTAACTTCGTAAATCCCGACGGACTTCACGACCCCGACCATTATACAACCGCCGCGGATATGGAGCTTATAACCCTTGAGGCGCTTAAAAACGAAACCTTTGTTAAAATCGCCACGACTCAGCAGTATGAGTACGGCGACTATACCTTTATCCATACTAACTTTATGCTCGATAAATACCACGTTACGTATTACTACGAATACGCCGAGGGTATAAAGACCGGCTCTACCTCTCAGGCGGGCTACTGCGTAATAACGAAGGCGTCGAAGAACGGTTATAACTACCTTGCAATAGTTATGGACTCCCCTATAAAAAAGCTTGACGGCTACGATACAAAGTGCTCGTTTATCGACGCCGCGACTCTTTTCGACTGGGCGTTCGATTCGCTTAAGTATTCGACGGTAATAAGAGCGAACGACGTCGTAAGCGAAATTCCTCTTGTAAACGGTAAGGACGCCGATACTATCCAGCTCGTTGCCGAAAAGGACGTAACTACCCTCGTTCCGACAAATCTTGAGGAGTCGGGACTGATGATAAAGCCCGTTGAACAGCCCGAAGAGCTTGAGGCTCCGATAACTCAGGGCGACTATGTCTGCGATGCCGAGATATATTACGGCGGCAAGGTTATCGCTAAGACGAAGCTTGTTACCGCGAAAAGCGTAGAGCTTTCGACCTTCCTTAAAATCTTCACCGCCTTAAGACAGTTTTTCGGTAATAAGATAGTGCTCGCCGTACTGATTATACTGATACTGCTTGTGCTTCTTTATATCTATATCCTCTATTCGCGAATGGTGAAGGCTAAAAAGCGCTCTGCCGCAAAGCGCCGCCGTCGCGAGCAGCTCGACGAGGAAATGAACAGAAATATTAAGAATAAGAGCAGAAGTATTTCAAAACACGACGATTTACCGCCGCCGAGAAGATAAAAAACAAAGGACGCGCCATGCGTCCTTTTTATTTTTCATATTATTATAAAAACTTATTGATTACTGTAACTTAAAGTTTTATAATATATGTGTACTAAAAGGAGATATAAACTATGAAACAAGCATTGACTAAAAAGAAAAGAATAGGCTACGCCTTCGGTATATTTACCGAATCGCTTTACTACAATATGTTTTATACGTATTACCTTACTTTTCTTAACGAAATTGTCGGTATAAAACCGATGTTCAGCTCAATTATAATTTTCGTGTCCATCGCATGGGACGCTGTAACAGACCCCGTTATCGGTAACTATACCGATAAGCCTCTCGTCGATAAGCGCAGAGTTATGCGCGTTTCGATTCTTCCGCTCGCGATAGTATTTATCGTGGCGTGGACTAATATCGGCGCGGGCTTTTCCACACAGCTGGCGAGGGTTCTTTTTTATACTCTTATCTCTATGGGTATATGGTGCTTCTATACTCTTTATTCAATCCCGTACTATGCTATCGTTCCCGAGCTTACCGAGGATTATGACGAAAGAACGAAAATCCGTTCTCTCTCCTCTCTGCTTAACGCAATCTGCGTAGGGCTCGGTAATATTCTTCCCGCTCTCGTGCCTACGGTAGCTATACTTCTCGGTAAAAAATACGAAGGAAACGCCTATGCCGTAATTGCCGCGGTTATCAGCGTGCTCGCAATAATTCTCGGCTTTATCTGCTGTAAATCGCTCGACGGAGTATACGAGCCGAGAAAGCCGAAGGACTCCGAGACGGTCGGTAAAATCAGCATTAAAGAAACCTTTGCGGCGTTCGGCGATATTTTAAGACTGAAGCCGACTAAGTGGTTTTTGCTTTTCGTTTTTCTGTTCCTCGCTATGAGCTCAATGATTCAGTCTAATCTTACCTATATGGTAATCGACTGTATCGGAATGAAATACGATACGGGAATAGTATTCGTAATTCTCTCGCTCGTTGTATCTATGGGCGTAACGGTACCCATCGTTGAAAAGGTAGCCGAAAAGAAAGACAGGCGCTACGCCACGCTTCTGTTTTTAAGCATAGTTTTCGTGCTTGAAATAGCGATTAAGCTTATAGGTCTTGATTTCACCGTCGGCTCGTTTAAGATTATGTGTATCGTAAGCCCGGCAGTGCTCGGAATAGCTACGGGTACCTTCTGGACTCTCTTCTATTCGATGGGATATGACCTCGTTGAGCTTAACGAGTTTAAAACGGGCGAGCGAAAGGAAAGCACTATTACCTCGCTTCCTCAGCTCGTTCAGAAGTTCGGCTCCGCCTTCGGTATACTTCTGGCGGGTCAGCTTCTCTCGGCTTACGGATATGACAGCTCTAACGATATAGCGGGTAAGGAAAGTCTGTTTACTAAGGTTACCGACCCGTATATAATTAACGGTATGGAGAATATCTCTACGGTTATTCCCGCAGTAATTCTCGGTCTTTCGCTTATCTGTCTTGCGGTTTATCCGATGACGAGAAAGTGCTTTAACGCGTTAATGGTACAGCTTGAAAAGAAACGCCGCGGCGAAGAATATACAACGGAGGGCTTTGAAAAGCTTTTATAAGAAAGGATGACAATATGAGCAGGAAAAGGATTTATACGGTCGCAACCGCCCATCTGGATACAATATGGAGCTGGGATTTTGAGACAACCTGTAAAAAGTATATTTACAACACGCTTGTTGAGAATTTCGCGCTTCTGAAAAAATATCCTAACTATGTTTTCTCTTTCGAGGGCTCATACCGCTATGAGCTTATGGAGGAGTATTATCCCGAGCTTTTTGAGGAACTTAAAAAATACATAGCCGAGGGACGCTGGAACGTTACGGGCTCAGCCTTTGAAAACGGCGACGTTAACTGTCCGTCTCCCGAGGCGCTTTTCAGAAATATTCTTATAGGTAATACTTATTTCGACGAGAAGTTCGGCAAGCGCTCGTGCGATATTTATCTTCCCGACTGCTTCGGCTTCGGCTGGGCGCTTCCCTCGATAGCTTACCACGCGCACCTTAAGGGCTTCACTACTCAGAAGCTTGCGTGGGGCTGCGCGTACGGTACGCCGTTTGATATCGGTAAGTGGTACGGCGTTGACGGAAATTATATTTATTCAAGCGCTAATCCCGGAAGCTATTTCTATGTTCTCAAGCAGCTTCGAGACTGGGATTTCGTTATGGATAAGCTTAAGAAAAACGAGGAATACGGTCTTGACTGGACCTACGTATTCCACGGTATCGGCGACAGAGGCGGCGCGCCCTTTGAGGAAACCGTTAAGTTTGCCGAGGAGGAAATAAAGAAGAATCCCGAAAGCGATATTGAAGTTATCGCCGCTTCGGCTGACCAAATTTACAGGGATATTGAAACAGAGCTTCCCGACGAGGTTAAGGATAAGCTGCCCGTTTGGAAAACCGAGCTAATTATGCAGAATCACGGCGTAGGCGGCTACACCTCGAGAGCTATCGGAAAGCGCTGGAACGCCAGATGCCAGGACTTAGCCGACATAGCCGAAAGAAGCGCCGTTACCGCCGAGTATTTCGGTACGGCGGCATATAACGGCGAGGTTATGGAAAAGGCGTGGAAGCGCCCGATTGCCCATCAGTTCCACGACGATACTCCCGGTACTTCCGTTCAGCGCGCGTACCGAAGGAGCTGGAACGATTACGCAATGAGCATTAATCAGTTCAGAGGAGAGCTTTCCTCCTCGCTCACTTCTCTTTCACAGCTTATGGATACGGGCTTCTGTGCGGGTACTCCGCTTATAGTTTACAACAGCCTTGAGTTTACGAGAAAGGGCGTCGTAATCGCGGAGCTCGACGGAATAGACAGTAAGTTTGTACGCGTGTTCGCGAGCGGAAAGAACGAGGTTCCGAGCCAGATTATCGCCGAAAAGGACGGCGTTAAGACCGTGCTCTTTATCGCCGAGGTTCCTTCTCTCGGCTCAGCCGTTTTTGACGTAAGACCGAGCGACGAGCCCTGTAAGGCGCAGAGCTCGCTTAAAAGCGGCGACACGACTATGGAAAACGCCACCCTTAAGGTAACGCTCAACCGAGCGGGCGACGTTACTTCAATTTATAATAAACCGCTTGACCGTGAGATGCTTGAAAAGCCGATAGTATCGGGACTCTTTGACTATACGGGCTCTAAGGATTGGCCCGCCTGGGAAATGAATTACGAAGAGGCAAATAAGGAGCCGGACAGGCTTCCTCAGCTCGTCTCCTTCAAGCTGTGCGAAAACGGCGCGGCGCGCGTTTCCTTCGAGATAATTCAGCGCGATAAAAAGAGCGAATTTAAAAAGTATATCTGCTTAACCGAGTGCGGCGAAGCCGTTGAGGTATATAACGAAACAGAGTGGCAGAGTATGAGAACTCTGCTTAAGGAGCGCTTCTCCTTTACCGCAAAGAATGAAAAGGCGCTCTTCGACCTCGGACTCGGCGCTATCGAGCGAGGCAATATGAACGAAAAGCTCTTCGAGGTTCCCGCTCAGAAATGGGCGGATATTACCGACGAGAGCGGAGAATTCGGCGTTTCCGTTCTCAGCGAGTGTAAGTACGGTTGGGATAAGTACGACGATAATACTCTTCGTCTTACAATCCTTCATACGCCTAAAAAGAATTACCGTATCGACTCGATGCAGTCTATGATGGATTTAGGTAAGAATATCTACTCGTACGCCGTCTATCCCCATAGCGGTAAGGCGGGAGAGGACACTCAGCGTCAGGCGAGAATGTTTACTACTCCGCTCGTCGCGGTTAAAGCAACCAAGCATAAGGGCAAATTCAAGGGCTCTTACTCCTTCGGCGGCGTAAGCGATAACGGCGTAATTATCCGCTGTCTTAAAAAGAAGTATCACAGCGATAAAGCCGAATATGTCGTACGCTTTAACGAAGGCGCAAATAAAGCGGTTAAGGGCTTTGAATTTACTCTCGGCGACGGAATTGAAACAGCTTACGAGGCGTGGGGAAGCGAGGAATACAGAAACGACGCGACGGTAATCGACGGAAAGCTCGTCTGCGACTTCAGACCCTATGAGGTAAAAACCTTCGTCTTTACTCTTAAGGAAAGCGCCGTAAAGGGAAAGCCTGTGGAAAGCAGACCGCTTGACCTTGAGCTTAACGCGGATATTTCCTTTATCCCCGAAAAGCTTCGCAGAAACGAAATCACGGTATGCGGAATTACCTTTAATCCCGGAAACGGTATGCACCTTTGCGGCGGCGAAAAGCTTGATATCGGCGAGGGTAAGAAGCTTGCGCTCCTTTGTGCTAATAAAAAGAACGACGCGTTCGCTAACAATATGGAGGAGGCGTACGCCCGCTGGGATTTATACGACTTTAAGGAAACCGCCTATATCAAGGACGGTCAGCTCGGCTATGAGTTTACCCACAGCCTTGACGGCGATAAGGTAAAATACGCGCACGGTCTTTATTTCTGGGTGGTAATCTGCGACGGCGATACCCTTCCCGACAATAAGGACGTTTGCGTTCTTGCCGCTACTGAAATTGACGAAGTAAAGGCTGAGCTTGTAACTCCGCTTATCGACAGAATTGAAAACAACCGTCCGTTTACCTTTAAAAAGAATCTTAAGGAAAAGCTTTGGTATTTACAGTCGAAGCTGATTTGGGAGATAAACGATAAGGATGATTATTTCGTCCACAATAATAACGGAAAAAACGGAAAGAGAATTGAACAGACGGGAAACCGTTTTCAGACGAAGAAAATAGAACTGTAAAACTATGAAACTAAAGCTTGATGAAAACTGGACGACCTTAAACGGTAAGCAGGAGCTGTGCGACGCGGAGGTCGAGCGCTATATTTCCGTAGTGCCGTCGCCTTCGCAGCTTGAGCACGCCGAAACTCCGTTTTACTGCTTTATCCATTTCGGTATGAATACCGCGACGGGCAGGGAATGGGGTAACGCTACCGAAACCGTCAGCGATTTTACGATTGAAAAAATCAAGCCCGCTCAGTGGGTCAGGGCTGTTAAGTCCGCAGGCGCCGGGGGATTGATTCTGACCTGTAAGCACCACGACGGCTTCTGCCTCTGGGCTACAGAAACGACTGATTTTAACGTTATGAAAACGCTTCTCGTAACGGATATCGTAAAAGCGGTCAGCGACGAGTGCAAGGCTCAGGGAATTAAATTCGGCGTATATCTCTCTCCGTGGGATATGCACGAAAAAACATACGCTACCAAGTATTACGACGACTTCTTCTGCCGTCAGCTTACCGAGCTTTTAACAAATTACGGAGAGATTTTCGAGGTCTGGTTCGACGGCGCAAAGGGCGCTCAGGCGAAGGACTTTGATTACGATTGGGAGAGGTATTACCGCCTTGTAAGGACTCTTCAGCCTAAGGCTGATATCGCCGTGTGCGGACCCGATATCCGCTGGGTCGGAAACGAAGCGGGCAGGTCGCGGAAAAGCGAGTTCTGCGTCGTTCCCGAATATCTTACTAAAGCAGAGACCGTTCAGAAGCATTCTCAACAGACGGCTGACGGCGCCGCAGCGCTTCAGAAAATCAGCTCGAAGGATGAGGACCTTGGCTCCCGCGCGGTGTTAAAGGCTAATACTAATCTTGTATGGTATCCCGCCGAGGCTGACGTATCTATAAGAAACGGTTGGTTCTATTCTAAAGGACAGAGCGTGAAAAGCGTTAAAAAGCTTTTTGATATCTATCTCAACACGGTGGGTAATAACTGTTTTCTTCTTCTTAACGTGCCGCCGACCGATAAGGGCGTAATTCACCGTAAGGACAGAAGAAGACTGAAAAAGCTCGGCGAAAAAATCTCCGCCGTAACCGCTCATCCCGTAATTGAACAGAATTACGGAACGCTGAAAGAGGTCGACGGTTATATCGAATTCAAGTTCGATTCGGAGAAAAAGCTTAAATACTGCGTTCTTGAAGAGGATACGGAGTTTTCACAGCGCGTTGAGGCGTTCGATTTGTACCTTTTAAAGCCGAACGGAAAATACAGAAAAGCGTACGGCGGAACGGTTATCGGTATGAAAAAAATTATTCCGCTCAAGGGCAAGGCGCTCGGCGCGATGCTTGTAATCCGTCAGTCGCGCTCGACTCCCGTATTAAAGAAAATAGGCTTTTACTTATAGTATTGACTTTTAAATTCATTGTGATATATTAGTTAAAGATTATGAAAAAGAGGAAGCGTCTATGAGCTCTCAGAAAAAGAATAACGGACTTAATATTATTATCGTCGGCTGCGGCAGGGTAGGCACAACGCTTGTTGAACAGCTTACGGCAGAGGGCCACGATATTACCGTAATTGATAAGGACGCCGAAAGAATCAGCGTGCTTACCGATTTGTACGATATTATGGGCGTAGTAGGTAACGGCGCTTCCTTCGGCGTACAGGTTGAAGCGGGAATAAAGGACGCTGATTTGATTATCGCCGTAACCGAAAGCGACGAGCTTAACCTGCTTTGCTGTACCGTTGCGAGAAGAGTCGGCGAATGCGCGGCTATTGCGCGCGTGCGTGACCCCGATTACAGCATTGAAATCGGCTATCTTCGCGAAAAGCTCGGGCTGGCTATGATTATCAATCCTGAGCTTGAAGCGTCAAGGGAAATGGCAAAAATCCTCTGCCTGCCCACTGCGCTTGAAATTGAATCCTTTGCGCACGGTCAGGCTGAGCTTATAAAGTTCAAGATTGAAAAGAACAATGTGCTTGACGGAATGTCAGTATCGACAATCGGCGCCAACAATGAAAGTATTCTTGTATGTGCTGTTGAACGCGGCGAACGCGTGTTTATTCCAAACGGCGACGACGTGCTTATGGCGGGCGATATAGTTGCGTTCGTTGCGCCGCGTAAGGTTGCAAGAGTGTTCTTTAAGAAAATCGGCTCAAAGTCGCATCAGGTTAAGGATACTCTTATAGTAGGCGGCGGAAGCACCGCATATTACCTTGCAAAACAGCTTAACCACCTCGGCACCAAGGTAACTATTATTGAAAAGAATAAAGAGCGCTGCGAGCGTCTTGCAGACATTCTGCCGAACGCCGTAATAATCAACGGCGACGGAACCGACGAAGAATTGCTTCGCGAAGAGGGTATTGAAAGCGTTGAATCCTTCGTTCCTCTTACGGATAAGGATGAGGAAAACATTTTCCTTAATCTTTATGCGAACAGGGTAAGCAAGGCGAATATAAAGATTATTACAAGAATTAAGGCAATTACCTTTAAGGATATTATTGATAACCTTGACCTCGGTTCGCTTGTATATCCGAGATATATTACAACCAGGGCAATTATTGCTTTTGTAAGGGCAAAAAAGGCTTCGCGTTCAAGCGGAATTGAAACGCTTTCGTATATTTTTAACCACAGGGTTGAGGCGATTGAATTCAGGGTTCGTGAAGATGTTCCGAATCTGACCGACGTTATGCTTATGGACCTTAATCTTAAAAGCAACGTACTTATAGCTTTCATCAACCGCCACGGCAAAATCATTATTCCGTCCGGCCAGGACTGTATTAAACCCGGCGATACGGTAATGATTGCAACCACCCAAAAAGGATTTTTCGAGCTTAAGGATATTTTGGATAAATAGTATGAATCTATCAATCATCAGAAGAATAATCGGATATGTATTAATACTTGAAGCCGGGCTTCTGCTTTTACCCTGCATTGTCGGTCTGTTCTACGGCGAAAAGCAGGCTATGGCGTATCTTTCCGTATCCGTTCTCTGCCTTATCGTCGGCGGACTCTTAGGTCTGAAAGCGCCGAAAAACACGGTGTTTTACTTAAAAGAGGGCTGCGTCGCTACCGCGCTTTCGTGGATTGTCCTTTCGGTTTTCGGCTGTTTTCCGTTTATGATTACCGGTGAGATACCGAGGTTTATTGATGCGCTTTTTGAAACCGTGTCGGGCTTTACAACAACGGGTGCCAGCGTTGTTTCCGATGTTGAAGTCCTTGCAACCTGTACGCTGTTCTGGCGTTCGTTTACCCATTGGATTGGCGGTATGGGCGTGCTCGTATTCATTATGGCGGTAGTCCCGCTTTCGGGCTCAAACATTAACCTTCTTCGTGCGGAAAGCCCCGGACCGAGCGTC
>JAILGO010000024.1 GCA_024696725.1 Eubacterium sp.
GCAATGCCCATGTAGTCCACGATCACGCCGTAGCGCTTCTTAAAATACTTTATGAACGCTCTTACCGCTCTTTCCGGCTCGGCGTTCTTTTTATTTTTCCATCTTAAAAGCGCTCTTGCCTTTCTTCTCATTTTCTTTTTCAGCTTCATTTTTGAAACATCAGAAATATCGACCGTGCCGTCCTTATAGCTGAAGCCGAGGAATGTCCACTCCTCGCCGGGTAAGCTTTTATAAACTTTATTTTCATTAACGGACAGTTCCTTATTGCTGAGAAATTCCGTTATCGCGTTCACATAGGAGTTAAGCTCGTTCTCATTTTCAGCGAATACGATTATATCGTCGGAGTATCTCGCGTAAAGCACGTCAATATCGTCGAAGCTCTTATCAAGCTTACTCAGATAGAGATTGGCAAGAAAGCCCGACAGCGGCGAGCCGGCGATTATCCCTTTTTTCTTCGTAATTATTTCGCCCTCATAATACGATTTATCATTAAGAAGCATAGCTTCAATAAGCTTATAAAGCCTTAAATTATCGCTTATAGCTTCTTTAAGCTCGGGAAGAATAAGCGCGGCGTTAACCGAATTAAAATAATCGGAAATATCGAGCTTATAAGAATACATATTTCTTATATTTTCCGTTTTAATAAGACGGGTTAAAGCCTTTTTAACGCCCATATCGCGCCTGAAGGAATAGAGATTATCGCTGAAAAGATAATCGTAATCAAGAAGCTTCCACGCAATAAACTTCTGAATATAGTTTTCCGTTTCATTAAAGATATAGACGGTGCGCTTTTTAGTAGAATTACTCTTATTGATTTTAACCGCTTCGGGCAGAGAAAATAAGCCGCCGTTATTTATATACTCTGCGGCGTATAAATAATTCTTTTCTGTTATAAATTCGCTTAAAGCTTCTTCATCGGCTCGGTTAAGATGACCTTTTTCCTTTTTATACTCAAGAAAAGAAAGCCACTCATAATCCGAGAGAAGCGCGTCTAAAATATCCATAATAAAAATAAAGGGCCGGGAACGATTTAAAATCGCAATTTTGCGATACAGGTCTGCACGCGGAAAGGCTGCCTGCAAAGCACAATATATTCCGCGCTTTAACCCTCACAGGCGCATAGCATCCCGACCCTGATTAGCTTAAAGGTTGTTCTTAATTCTGTTTACTACGTATTCCTTTTCGTTAGCGTACTCCTCGAAGAAGCGAAGGTATTTAATTCCCCTGTCCTCAACGATTTTCTTCGTTGCAACAACGTTCATACCTCTGTAATTATTCGTTCTTACAAGAGCTACCGCAAGAACGGGCGTTCCGTTTTTAATAAAAAGGAACTGAATCGGCGCGCATTTAGGATGACAGGAAGGGTCAAGCTCAGCTGCACTGACGCGTTTTTTAACCTCATAGTCCGCAAACTCCGCGTCGATAATCTCTTCAAAATGATAAAATTGGTCGGTAGCGGGCTTCATCTCGTAAGACGGAGTATACGTCGGCTTGTCAGCCGGAACGTTCGCTGAATCTTTTTTCACAGCTGTTGCGCTGACGCTTCCCGCGACCTTTTCGATTTCCTTTGCGATGTCGTCCTTATGCTTATCTATTTCGTCAGCAAGGGCGCCGACACTCTTTTTTAATGAATCAAATAAACCCATAGTATCACTCCTTATAATTATTATAATCTTTCTCTGCTATAATCAGCAGCTTTTCACGTACGTTAAGCGCGGGAATATCGGATACGTCGGCAATAAGGCGTTCAAGCTCCTTTTGAATAGCCTTACCCTCATAGCCGAGGTCTATTAAGTCGCGGCCGTTTATTTTTAAATCGGAGACAAGATACGGCTCGCCGCTGTCTATTACCTCTTTTATAAAGCTCTCGGCTCTTTCGACTTCGGAAAGCTCTTTTTTCGCAAGCACGGGATTGTGCGCTGAAAGGTCGGCTTTTTTAACCTCGCATAAATCAAGAAGCAGGTCGGGACCGAGCCTTCTCAGCCATTTTTTAACTGAAGACGACGTAAGCTTAAAATGAGCGTCGTGAAGCTCAACGAGAGTTACAGCCTTATTCAGAAACGCGTTACTCACTCTGAAGCCTTTAAGCACTGAACATGCGATTTCAGCGCTGTACTTCGGATGGCGGTAAAAATGCTCGAAGCCGTCATTACCGAGCGTTTTACACTGTGGCTTCGCGATATCGTGAAGAAGAAGCGCAAAGCGTATATAGTCCTTTTTCTCCGAGGCGGCGACAGCTTTAACGGTATGGGTATAAACGTCGTAGATATGCCATCTGTTTACCTGAGAGCAGTCAAAGCAGGGCTTAAGCTCAGGAATTACTACGGCGATAATTTCTCTGTATTCAAGAAGAACGCGCTCACAGTCCTTACCGAGAAGAAGCTTTGTAAGCTCAATAAAGATTCGCTCGGCGGCGATATTATTAAGAAGTTCCCTGTTGTCGAAAAGCGAGCGCCTTGTATTTTCCTCAATTTCAAAGCCGAGCACGGATGAAAAGCGAAGCGCTCTCATAATTCTCAGCGCGTCCTCGTTAAAGCGCTTATCCGGGTCTCCGACGCAGCGTATTATCCCCTTTTTAATATCTTCCCGTCCGCCGTAGAGGTCAACAAAGCCCTCGTCGGCGTTATAGGCTATCGCGTTAACGGTAAAGTCGCGACGCGCTAAATCGCTCGAAACGTCGCTAACAAAGCGCACGCTTTCGGGACGGCGGTTATCGAGATATTCTCCGTCCGTGCGGAAGGTCGTTATCTCATAGGGCGTTTTATTAAGAACAGCAGTAACCGTGCCGTGCTTAAGTCCGGTTTCGATATATCTTATACCGCTTTGCTCAAGCAACGCTTCCACCTCGTTAGGGAGCGCGGAGGTACAGATATCAATATCGCTTACAGGTCTTTCAAGAATAAAATCGCGCACGCAACCGCCTACGGCGTAAGACTTATAACCCGCGCCGCAGAGTATAGCTATTAACTTTTCAGCGTCGGGTGTAAGTTTCATAAATCAAGATACATTTTAATTAGGTTTTTATCGTTATAGCTTTCAAGCGCAGTCAGCGCCTGAGTTTTTTCCTCGGGTAAAAAGTCGGGCTTATCCTCGGGATAGTCCCATTTTTCAAAGAGGTCTTTTCGGGTACAAAGCATTATTCCGTCGCTAAGCACCCACGGATAATAATAGATTTTACGCTTGTTTTTAATATAGACAAGAGTTCCCGAGGAGCCGTCGGTAATATTCTTAAAATAGTCGAGTCCCTTTGCCTCCTTCATAAGAATTCTTACCTGCTGCTCAAAGGGCATCCTCTTGAACTGAAGCTTATTAATGAACGGAAAAACGATTATTCCGAGTATAAGAAGCACGATAACGGCAATTACAATATACTGCGTCATAATCTTTCAACTCCGAGAGTAATAATTTCAAACGGCGCGTATTCGATTACGTCGGCTTCTCCGAGCGTTTCCTCGAGCATAGAGAGAAGCTTCACGGGCTTTTCCGGCTTAATTCTTCCGCGCTCGCCTTTTGTTTCACAGAGACGGATAACGTACATTTTACCGTCCTCGCTTATCTTAGCCGCCTGTAGCGTAAGCGGTTCAAAAGTCGGCAGGGACCACTTAAGCTCAGTATGAACAAGCGGAGTGTTATATTCAAGCGCAATGTCGCCGACTCCCGCCTTAACCGCGGAATCCTTATGGGGATAAATCATATAGCAGAAGCTATGAAAACCGAGGTCCGAGGTTACGTCGGGACGCACGGTCGCACGAAGGAGCGAAAGACTCATAGAGCCGTCCTTAAATCCGACTCCGTACTTCCCGTCGTTTATAATCGCTATGCCTCCGTCAGTTTCGTCAAGCGAGCACCATTTATGAGTACAAACCTCAAAGCGCGCCTGCTGCCACGAGGTATTTCTATGGGTATCGCGCTCAATAAATCCCGCAGAGGTGTCGCAGAGCGCCTTTCTCGTAAGCACGTTACAGTCAAAGTGAGCCTTAGCGAGACGGTGCTGAACGCGCCAGTCGACGTTATTTTCGATTTCTATTCCCCTGCTGAGATTAAAGAGTCTTACGGTCATAGTCCACTTAGAGCTGCCGCAAGCGAGACCGCATTTAAACGAGGCGCACTGAGAGTCGTATTCGGAGAGCATAAGAGGCTCAATGACGTCAACATCATACTCATTTTCGGTATAATTCGGGAGAATATCCCACGCGTCGTAGTTACCCGGACGGTCGTCGTAGATTTTAAGCTTATTGAAGTCGCCGTTAACCCATTCGCGCTCAAGCTCCTTATCGTAGAGCGAGGCAAACGAGCCGTCGGGATTGAATTTAATTTTATAATACGGTGTTTCTACGCTCACACCGTCGTGAACGAGCCAGTCAGCGTTTCCTTCACGGTATTCAATATCGCTCGAGCTCATAGGCTTTATGTCAGGAATACACCAGAAGCCGCGTTTTCCGAGCCTCGTCGACTTACCGTAATCCGCTTCAATAAAGGTAACGGAATCGCGTCGGATATTAAGAGTATTAAAATACTTTCCACCGCTTCCGATAATCTTATCAAGGGCTTCGTCGACATCCTTATAATCGCGGATTGCGTCCTCATACACTGGATGGATATGCGAGCCGGGAAGAATATCGTGAAATTGATTAATAAGGAATTTTTTATATAGCTCTCTTAATTCTTCGGGGTATTCGTTTCTCATAACGGAAACGATTTCGGCGTTTCTGAGCTTAGCTTCAAGCATTCTGTTATAACGCTTAAGCTCTGACTTTGTTGTAAAGGTGCCACGGTGCATTTCAAGATAAAGCTCACCGTCCCAGGTTTCAAGACGGTCGTTATTTTTCAGGTTCTTTTCAAGAAATTCTGCGCCGCCCGTATGGGTACATTTCGGCATAATACTGAGCTTTTCAAAACGGTGCATAAGCTCGAGCATATCCTCGGTACAACCCGAGCCGCCGTCGCCGTAGCCGAACATATTCATAGTCTGACCGCCGTAGATTTTATCCTGATAAGCATCCCAGTTTTCCTGAATCTGCGACGGATAATTCCAGGTTATAAAGTGAGTCGGAGGAACGCAGGCGTAAACCTCGCTGCCGTCAATTCCGCGCCATATAAAGTTATTATGCGGAAAACGGTTAGTATCGTTCCAGGTCGACATTT
>JAILGO010000100.1 GCA_024696725.1 Eubacterium sp.
GAGGTATACGGAAACCTCTCCCGAATTAATACGAAGAGCCATCTGATAAAACTTTTTTTCTTTTGTTACGGTTTCAAGCAGAGAACGGAATTTTTCGTACATATTATCAATGCTGAACTCATTAATAAACGGGTCAAGCAGCTCGTTATATATTATCCAGTCAAGCAGCTCATAACGGTCTTGAAAATGATAATAGAAGGTCTGACGGTGAACTCCGCACTTATCGGTAATATCCGAAACTGTGATTCTGTCGAAAGTCTTACTGTTCATAAGCTCCTTAAGCGCTGCACCCATTCTGTTTTTCGTTCTTACCGCGCAGGGAGAATTGTTAATCATATTTATAAGCTCCTTATATGTGTTTACAAGATTATAACACAACGCAAGAATTTATACAAGTGTAATATTTTATTCTTTTATTCTCGGAAACTGCGAGTTATAAAGCTCATAATAGAAGCCTTTTTTTAAAAGTAGCTCGCGGTGCGTACCCTGTTCAATAATATTACCGTTATTCATTACGAGTATCAAATCAGCTTCCTTAACCGTTGCAAGTCTGTGAGCTACGATAAACGTCGTTCGTCCCTTCATAAGCGAAGCGAACGCCTTTTGAATTTTAATCTCGGTTCTTGTGTCGATAGAAGAGGTTGCCTCGTCGAGAATCAGCATCGGCGGTCTGCAAAGCATAAGCCTTGTAATACATAATAGCTGCTTTTGTCCCTGGGAAAGAGAACCTCCGTCCTCGCCTATATATGTGTTATAGCCGTTTTCAAGGCGTTTTATAAATGAATGAGCGTACGCCTTTTTTGCAGCCTCAACAGCTTCCTCGTCGCTTGCCGAATGCGCTCCAATTATTATATTCTCCATTACGGTTCCTGATTTAAGCCAGGTTTCCTGTAAAACCATACCGTAATTATCTCTGAGCGATTTCATTTTTATATCGCCGTACTCGTTACCGTCAAGAAGAATTTTTCCGCGCTGAGGGTCATAGAATCTCATAAGAAGATTTATAAGCGTCGTTTTACCGCAGCCCGTAGGACCTACTATGGCTACTCTGCTTCCCGGCTTTATGGAGAGATTAAAATCATCTATCAGCTTTTTATTCTCCTCATAAGAAAAGCTAACGTCTTTAAGCTCAAGTCTTCCGTCGACCCTGACGAGCTCCTTCGCGTTTTCGCCGTCGGGTTCAACGCTCTTCTCATCGAGAAGCTCAAAAAGTCTTGCAGCGCAAGCGAACGCGTTTTGAAGCTCGGTAATAACGCCGCTAATCTCATTGAAAGGCTTAGTGTACTGATTAGCATAGGCAAGAAACGACGTAAGAACGCCGACGGTAATCGCCTGCTGGTTTGTTTTTACCGCAAGCATCGCACCGAATAAAGCAACTGCAGCGTAAACTATGCTATTTACAAATCTTGTACCCGGGTTAGTAATTGAAGAATAAAAGACCGCCTTTAACGAATACTTACCGAGTCGGTTATTAATATCGTCAAAGCGTTTAAGGTTTTCTTCACCGTGAGAGTAAGCGTCAACGGTTTTCTGATTACCTATTATTTCGTCTATAAATGCGGTTTGCTCTCCTCTCGTCTCGCTTTGCAGCTTAAACATTGAATATGTTTTTCTTGCTATAAAACGCGCTATAAGGAAGCTGACAGGAGTTACTATTACGACAACAAGCGTTATCCACAGATTAATCGAGAGCATAAAACCGAGAGTACCGATAATCGTGACCATGCCGGTAAAGAACTGAGTAAAGCCCATAAGAAGTCCGTCGGCAAACTGGTCGACGTCAGCTATAACGCGCGATACAATTTCACCCGTGGGATGAGAATCAATATAAGACAGAGGAAGCGTTTCAATCTTAGAAAACGCGCGGTCCCGCATATCGCGTACAACGTTAAAGGTAATCTTATTATTAAAGGCGTTCATAACCCATTGAGAAACGGAGGTAACGACTATTGTAACTGCAACTGCAAGCAGGATTTTTGATACAGATAAAAAATCGACTCCGCCCGAGGAAACGATACAGTCAATCGCTTTACCGACAAGAACGGGAATAACAAGCGCACCTGCCACGCTTACAACAGCAAGAAGAAGCGAGAGAATAAGATATACGCGGTATCTTCCTACATAAGTGAAAACCTTTTTAATCACTTCTTTATTATTCATTATTCCCCTCCTCCCTTTCAAACTGCGAATAATAGATTTCGCGATAAACGGAACAGGATTCAAGGAGTTCTTCATTCTTACCGATTCCCACGCATTTACCGTCGTCAAGGACGATAATTTTATCCGCTGTAAGAATTGAAGAGCAGCGCTGAGAAACAATAAACAGCGTAGGGTCATAATCAAGGCTTAGAATAGCCTCGCGCATTTTACGTTCAGTAGAAAAATCGAGAGCTGACGCGCTGTCGTCAAGTACAATAATTTCGGGCTTTCCGACGATTGCACGCGCAACCGAAAGCCTTTGCTTCTGACCGCCCGAAAGATTTGAACCGCCCTGTTCGATAACGGTATCAAGACCTTCTTTTTCGTATACGGCGTCATAAATCTGGGCAATTCTAAGCGCTTCGTCTATATCTTCGTCCGTAGCGTCCTTCTTTCCCCATTTTATATTTTCACGGACGGTTCCGCTGAAAAGCACGGGCTTTTGCATTACGAAGCCTATTTTATCCCTTAACTCAGTATCAGAATACGCTTTAACGTCTATTCCGTCAACAGTAACAACGCCTTTGGTAGAATCATAATAATGAGGGATAAGGCTGACGAGAGAGCTCTTTCCGCTTCCCGTAGAGCCGATTACTCCTATAACATCGCCCTTGTTTACGGTAAAGCTGATATCGCTTAGGCTTTCTTCCGCGGCACCCTTATAAGTTAACGCTACGTCCTTAAATTCTACCTTGTATTCGCTTTGATTCGCTTTATTGTCCGAGTGTGAAAGCGTGTTTTCCGTATCAAGAACTTCTGCTATTCTTCCGCCCGACGCAAAGCCTTTTGATATTGTAACTATAAGATTAGCGAATTTTATAAGCTCAACCAAAATCTGGCTCATATAATTATAGAGCGCAACGACGTTACCCTGAGAAAGCTTTCCCGAGTCCACAGCGAACGCGCCGTACCTGATAAGCACGATTATCGCGGTATTTATGAGTATAAAGGTTAAGGGATTCATAAGCGCGGAAATTCTTCCCGCAACGCGCTGAAAATGAGCGAGAAGATTATTAAGCTTACTGAATTCTATATACTCGTTTTCCTCGTCGGTAAAAGCGCGTATAACCCTTGCGCCTGTGATATTTTCCCTCGTCTGAAGAGTTACCTCGTCAAGCGTTGACTGAACCTTTTTATACTTCGGCACAGTTGTTTTCATTATAAGAACGACAACAACCGAAAGCATTATTATAACTCCGAGGAAAATCAAGCCCGCTTTTAAATCAATAAATGAAGCCATCACAAACGCGCCCGCAACGATAAACGGAGAGCGTAAAAACAGCCTCAGCGTCATATTAACGGCGCTCTGAGCCTGATTAACGTCGGTAGTTAATCTTGTAATTAAAGCAGACGTTCCTACGGAATCTATTTCATAAAATGAAAAAGACTGTATTTTTTCAAAGAGCGAATGACGAAGCTCCGTAGCAAATCCCGTAGCAGCGCTCGCTGCAAAATACTGAGCGCTGATTGCGGCAATCATACCTACCACGGCAAGCAGAACAAGAACGCCTGCTCTTGAGAGAACAAGCGTCATATTTCCGTTAGCGATACCGTCGTCAATAATTGAAGCGACTACAAGAGGTACAATAAGCTCAAAGCAGGCCTCAAGCATTTTAAACAACGGCGCGAGCACGCATTTTACTCTATAATTCTTTAAAAACACTAACAGTCTTTTCATAAACTATCCTATAAACATATTAATACTAACATATATTGAAAATTATTATTTGTCAAGTATATAATTTATATATTGCAATCTTTACGCTATATGTTATAATAAAAAAAATAAACTATGCGAGGAATCACTATGGAAAACAAACCGATTACCGCCATTATTGTCGGCGCAGGACACAGAGCGTTCGTATACAGCGAGCTTGCAAAAACAAATCCCGAAATGCTTAAAATCGTCGGCGTTGCCGACCCGAATCCTACAAGACGTAAAAAGGCTATGGATTACTTCGGCTTTTCCGAGGAAATGTGCTTTGAAAGCGCGGAAGAGCTTGCTAAGCAGCCTAAGCTTGCAGACGCAGTAATTAACGGCACGATGGACGAGCAGCATCTTCAGACCTCTATTCCTCTACTTGACCGAGGCTACGATATGCTTCTTGAAAAGCCGTTTGCTCCTAATGAAGATGAAATGCGCCAGATAGTTGACTGCGCAAAACGCAATAACTCTAAGGTTATGATTTGCCACGTATTGCGCTATACACCGTTTTATTACGCTATTAAGGAGCGCGTTGTGAGCGGCGAGCTCGGAGATATTATTAATATTCAGACAAGCGAGCACGTGTCATACCATCATCTCGCT
>JAILGO010000150.1 GCA_024696725.1 Eubacterium sp.
TGTATTAATACTTGAAGCCGGGCTTCTGCTTTTACCCTGCATTGTCGGTCTGTTCTACGGCGAAAAGCAGGCTATGGCGTATCTTTCCGTATCCGTTCTCTGCCTTATCATCGGCGGACTCTTAGGTCTGAAGGCGCCGAAAAACACGGTATTTTACTTAAAAGAGGGCTGCGTCGCTACCGCGCTTTCGTGGATTGTCCTTTCGGTTTTCGGCTGTTTTCCGTTTATGATTACCGGTGAGATACCGAGGTTTATTGACGCGCTTTTTGAAACCGTGTCGGGCTTTACAACAACGGGCGCCAGCGTTGTTTCCGATGTTGAAGCCCTTGCAACCTGTACGCTGTTCTGGCGTTCGTTCACCCACTGGATTGGCGGTATGGGCGTGCTCGTATTCATTATGGCGGTAGTCCCGCTTTCGGGCTCAAACATTAACCTTCTTCGTGCGGAAAGCCCCGGACCGAGCGTCAGTAAGCTCGTGCCTAAAATGCGTGAAACCGCGCGTTATCTTTACGTAATCTATATTGTGTTTACCATTCTTGAGGCTCTGCTCCTCAAGCTCGGCGGTATGAGCGTTGTTGACGCGTTAATGACCTCATTTTCAACCGCAGGTACGGGCGGCTTCGGAATTAAAAACGATTCCGTCGGCAGTTATTCCTATTACATAAAATGGGTTGTAACCGTGTTTATGATTATGTTCGGCGTTAACTTTAACGCATATTTCTTAATCATTCGCCGTCAGTTCAAAAAGGCGTTTAGTATGGAGGAATTGCGCTGGTATTTCGGTATTATTCTTATTGCAATCGGTGCGGTTTTCTTTGACCTTAAGGTTATGTCGCACGACAGTACGGGTAATGCGCTGACGGATTCCGCCTTCCAGGTCGCTTCAATTATCACTACAACGGGATTTTCAACCGCTGATTTTGACACGTGGCATCAGCTTTCAAAGGGCTTGCTTCTCGGAATTATGTTTATCGGCGCCTGCGCCGGCAGCACGGGCGGCGGCGTCAAGGTTCAGCGTATCGTCATTGTTATAAAAAACGCCTTCAGGGAGCTGCATTACTATATACACCCGAAAAGCGTTAAAAAGATTAAAATGGACGGCAAGCCGATTGATGAAAGCGTTATAAAAGCTATCAACACCTATACGCTCACCGCTATAGGTATTATCGCGGTTTCGTTCTTTATCCTGTCCGCACAGGGCAATAATACGGAAACAAACTTTTCTGCGGTAATGGCGAATATCAACAACATCGGTCCCGGCTTTGACAAGTGCGGCGCCGCGCAGAACTATGCGTTTTTCCATCCCCTTTCAAAGCTTGTGCTTATCTTTGATATGCTTGTGGGACGGCTTGAGCTTTATCCGATGTTAATTCTCTTTAACCCCAAAATCTGGCAGGAAACGCTCACTCAGGGCAATCACAGGCTCAAAAAGAGATTTCATAAATAGAAAAACAACGCCACGGGGCGTTGTTTTTTTATCGTCTTATGTTTCTTGACACCGCTATAACATAGTGATATTATATTATAAAGAAAAAAGGGGGGCAGTGCTTTATGGGTAACGTCAGCAGGATATTGACGCCGTTCAGAATAATAATTCTCGGCTTTGCCGGAATTATTCTTTTGGGCGCGCTTATTCTTATGCTGCCCGTATCCTCTTCCGACGGGGCTTCAACGCCGTTCGGCGACGCGCTGTTCACAGCAACCTCCGCCGTATGCGTAACGGGGCTTGTTGTGCGCGATACCGCAAGCCACTGGTCGCTTTTCGGCAGGGCGGTAATTCTTGTTCTTATTCAGACGGGCGGACTTGGCATAGTAACCGTTGCCGCTTCGTTTTCGCTTCTTTCGGGAAGAAAGATATCGCTCGTTCAGCGCAGTACAATGCAAAAGGCAATCTCCGCCCAGAAGGTCGGCGGAATAGTTGATTTAACAAAGTTTGTTATAATTTCGACCTTTGTAATTGAGCTTGCCGGCGCGCTCGGGCTTATGCCGTTTTTTATTAAGAGCTACGGCGCAAAGGGAATAGGTATGGCTGTGTTCCACTCGGTTTCCGCCTTCTGTAACGCAGGCTTTGACGTTATGGGCTCAACCACCGGAAAATTCTCTTCATTGACCTCGTTTACCGGCAACATCGGTGTAAACGTAATTGTAATGCTTTTAATCATCGTCGGCGGTATCGGCTTCCTTACGTGGGACGACGTTATCACCAACAAGCTGAAATTCAAGCACTACAGGCTACAGTCAAAGGTCGTTCTAGTTACAAGCCTTTTGCTTATCGTTTTCCCTGCGCTTATATTCTTTTTTTACGATTTAAAAGAGCTTCCGCTGAATGAACGCATACTTTCCTCGCTTTTCCAGTCCGTTACAACGCGTACGGCAGGGTTTAATACGGTTAATTTAAACGCTATGACGGCGGCGGGGCAGTCGATAATGATTGTGCTTATGCTTATAGGCGGCTCTCCCGGTTCAACTGCGGGCGGTATGAAAACGACCACAATCGCGGTCCTGATTGCTAACGCTCATTCGTGCTTCCGTCAGCAGGAGAACGCGCATTGCTTTAAAAGGCGTATTGAAAACGACGCGGTAAGAACGGCGTCGACGCTGCTTCTTATGTATACCGTGCTCTGCTTCGGCAGCGCGTCCGTTATCAGCATAACGGAAGGGATTCCGTTTTATCAGTGCCTGTTTGAAACCGCCTCCGCAATAGGTACCGTAGGGCTTACGCTCGGCATTACCACTCAGCTCGGCGGGCTTGCTCGGGGCATACTGATTGTGCTGATGTTTGTCGGAAGGGTAGGCGGTCTTACGCTCATCTACGCCGCTTTGAAAAAAGAAAGAAATACAAATTCAAAATTGCCGCTTGAAAAAATAACGGTAGGATAGGAGTAAAAATGAAATCAATTCTTGTAATAGGGCTCGGACGTTTCGGTACGCATCTTGCGGAACAACTCTGTCGCCGCGGGCACCAGGTAATGGGAATAGATAAAAATGAGGACAGAGTTAACGAAACCATGCGTTATCTTACCGACGCGCAGATAGGCGACAGCACTAACGATGATTTTCTCGCGGCGCTTGAGGTAAGCAGCTTTGACGTGTGCTTTGTTACTATCGGTAAGAACTTTCAAAGCTCGCTTGAAACCACAAGTATGCTTAAAGAGCTCGGCGCGCCGTTTGTTGTTTCAAGGGCTTCGTGCGACGCGCAGGAAAAATTTCTGCTCCGAAACGGAGCGGACGAGGTGCTGTATCCCGAAAAGCAGCTTGCAAAATGGTCGGCAATTAAGTACGGAAGTAAAAACCTTCTTGATTATATCGTTGTTAATGAGGATACCGCTATTTTTGAAGTGGAAGTTCCTATGCTCTGGATAGGGCACAGCATAGGCCATATTGACGTAAGAAAAAAGCATAGTATCAATATTATCGCCATTAAGCAAAACGGTAAGCTCAGCGGACCCGTTATGCCCGATACCGTACTTTCGAAGGATATGACGCTTCTTGTTATGGGCGATTACAAATCCGTCAGCAAATGCTTCCATCTTTAAAAAATCTATGTTTAACAGCGAGAAAAAATATAAACTGAAAAATAAAAAAGACTGTACTCTCAGCGTACAGTCTTTTAGTTTTATTCCTGCGAAAGAAGCTTAGCCGTTGCGATAACGCTTTTGAATAGCTCTGAGTAGTTGCTCTCCTCTTTCTGTATTTCCCGGGCTACAAGTCCCGCCATGCTCGCCGCGATACAGTTAACGAGAATTTCGTAATCGTTTTTCGCCGTATTCTTTTTCGACGCGCTATTCTCAAGACACGAGGCTATGTACTTTTTGAAGCAGCCGCAGAGTATATTATATATGATAATAAAATCCTCCGTTTTCATTGAGCTTCTTAAGAAGCCGTCGTATCTGTTAAGAAAGCTGACGAATCTCTGCGCGCTGTCCTTCCAGCCCTCGTCTGCGCCGGCTTTACAGATTTTATCGGTTTCCTCGTTAAAAGCCCATTCTATCATTTCGTGTATATCGTCGAAGTGATAATAAAAGGTCTGACGGCTGATACCGCAGCTCTCAACAAGAGAGGTAACGGTTATTTTTTTATAGCCCTCCCGTTCAACTAAATCAAGAAACGTGTTAATAAGTGAAGTTTTTGCTTTGCTTGCCATTGGATAAATACCGCCTTTATTGTTTTGCATTGTAAATGTTATCACAAATAGACATAAAATGCAACATAATTCTATTAATATTTTTTTACTTCTTTAATGAAAAAGTAAATTTTCTTAAAATTATCTTATTATATATTGAACTGAAATATCTAAAGTTGTATAATATATAAAATCAAATTTCAGGAGATTCATATATGCAAAAATCAAAGGTAATTATAGCCGGTGCGGTATTGATTGTGCTGATAATTATCGCCTCGTTCTCCGCGATGTCGATAGTTCAGTCAAGAACCGTTGCCGATGTTGAAAAGTCTCAGACCGAAGAGGTAAAGGCTGACAGCGTTTCGGTTAAGTGGAAAAGAGTTTCCTCTGCCGACGGTTATTATATCTATAAAAGCCTTTCGGGCAGTAACGAGTTTGAAAAGGCGGCGACCGTAAAGGGCGAAAAGACTAATACGTTTACCGTGGATAAGCTTGAACAGGCTACCGCTTACGATTTCTTCGTAACGGCGTATAAGGATACCGAGGGTAAGGATTACGACGTCGAAAGTAAAAACCATACCGTAATCACCGCCTGTACTCCGCCCGCAAAACAGAGCGTTTCAAAGCTTGAATCCGCAGAGGAGGGCGTCCTCGCTGCAGAGTGGGAAATAAATCCGAAGGCTGAGGGCTATGAGTTTCAGTACGTAAAGGGCGACGGCTCAAGCTTTGAGGAGGCTGTTACCGAGGATATAAAGGATAAGGCAAAGGCTAATTTCAAGGTCGAAAAGCTGGAGCCTAAGGCAACCTACGCAGTCCGCGCGCGCTCTTATATCAGCTTTAATAACGAAAGGCTCAACGGCGAGTGGAGTAAGACTCTTACCGTTAAAATCGCCGAAAAGCTTGCCGTTTCAAATACTGTTGACCCGAAGAAGCCTATGGTAGCGCTTACCTTCGACGACGGTCCGGGCTATAACGACGCGTCCGACAGAATTCTTGACGTGCTTGAAAAATACAACGCCCGCGCGACCTTCTTTATGCTTGGCCAGAATTCTCTCGACCACCCGAAGAACCTTAAGCGTAAGGTGGCTCTCGGCTGCGAGCTCGGAAACCATACTTATAACCATAACCATTACGGCTCAAACGTTACTAAAGAGGATATTAAAAAGGCGAGCGACGCTATCGCTAAGGTATCCGGTCAGGCGCCGACCTGCTTCCGTTCGCCCGGCGGTAATACTACCGAGCTTATAAGGAATGAATGTAAGGCTGAAAATATGCCGCTCTACTACTGGTCGCTTGATACTCAGGACTGGAAATACAGAGATTCCGCCCACGTCTACAACGCGGTAATGAAGCACGTAGAGGACGGCGATATTATCCTTATGCACGAGATTTACGGCTCGACCGCCGACGCGGTTGAAAAGATTGTTCCCGCTCTTATAAAGCAGGGCTATCAGCTTGTAACCTGTCAGGAGCTGATTTACGCAAAAACGGGTAAAATGCCCGAGGCCGGAACTCAGTATCTCAACGCTACAACCGTAAAGAACGAAACCTCATAATTCAACGGGAGGGATGCGCCCTCCCGTTTTTTATCTTAAAACGCGCTTTGCGCCGTTCGTAAAGGAGTAAGAAATGAAAAGAACACTGTCGTTTTTATTAACCCTTGTTATACTGCTTGCGCAGTGCGGTACTGCGTTTGCACAGACCGCTCCGCCGAAAACCGGAATAACCTCTCTGACCGCCTGCGTCGAGTCGGTTAAGGTGAGATGGGAGGTTAAAGCCTGCGACGGATATCAGCTGTTATACAGCCGTACCAAAGCCTTTAAAAAGCATAAGCTGATTACCGTAAAAAACGGCGAAAGAAAATATAAAAGAGTGAGAAACCTCAAGCCGAATCAGAAATATTATTTTAAAATCAGAACCTATAAGCTCGTCGACGGAAAAAAGGTTAAGAGCGACTGGAGCAAGGTTAAAACCGTTAAGCCTAAAGCATATCCTAAAATGATTGCGCTTACCTTCGACGACGGACCGGGCTATAACGACGTGTCCGAAAGGATTCTCGACGTGCTCGAGAAATACGGCGTTAAGGCGACCTTCTTTATGGTCGGAAAAAACGCCGCGGACCACCCGAAAAATCTTGAAAGAAAGCTCGCTCTCGGATGTGAGCTCGGTAATCATACCCAGACTCACGAGCATTACGGAAAAAACGTAACGAGAAGCGATATTCAGAAATGCACTAAATCAATTAAAAAGGCGTGCGGAAAAAAGCCCTCGAGCTTCCGTTCACCCGGAGGAAGCACTACCTCTCTTATCCGCGACGAGTGTCTCGACGAGGGAATGCCGCTATACTTCTGGTCGATAGATACTCTCGACTGGAAATACCGCGACGCAGACCGCGTTTATAACGCCGTTATGAATAACGTTAAGGACGGCGATATTATCCTTATGCACGAGCTTTATTCCTCAACCGCCGACGCGGTTGAAAGAATGGTTCCGAAGCTGCTTAAAAAGGGCTACCGTCTTGTAACCTGCGAGGAGCTTATTCTTGCTAAAACGGGTAAGCTTCCCGAGGCGGGCGTTCAGTATATAAGCGCCTATAAAACGAACTGATAATAACAGGAGATAACTATGAAAAAGCTGTTATCGGTTTTATTGTCGTTAACTTTGCTTTCGTCGGTTTTGCTTTTCGTTCCCCTTACCGCAAAGGCGGACGGCGTTCCTGCTGCTCCCGAAAACGGGCTTCCGCTCGTCGTCGTCAGTATTGACGAGAGCGACGGGGCTATAGCCGCCGCGGCGGAAAGCGATAAAACCCACGAATACGGTACAATCGACGATATGAACGCAAGCGCCGACCATTCCGTGAGATGCGTAGGCGAAGTGACGGTTACCGTGCCGGAGGGCTTTGCCGGCGATTACGGTTCCGCTTCGGTTCCGACGGCTCCGATAAAAATGAAATATATCCGCGGAAGAGGTAACTCGACCTGGCAGGAAATGAAAAAAAGACCGTATAAAATCGAATTCGACGAGCCCGTCGATTTATTCGGTATGGGCGAAAGCACGGACTGGGCGCTTATGGCGAACCACATGGACGATACTAAGGTAAAAAACAGAATTACCTATAAGCTCGGCGAAAGTATCGGTATGCCTTACTGTACTCAGCTTATCCCCGTTGAGCTTGTTATGACGGGAAGCAAGAGCGGAAGTCAGTACCTCGGATTATACTATTTAAGTGAAACCGTAAAAATCGAGCCGTCAAGGCTTGATATTCCGAAGCTTAAAAAGAACGATACCGACCCCGATGCCGTTACGGGCGGCTATCTTCTTTCGCTCTATACGGAAGCTCAGAACGGCGACGAGCCCGAGACTAATTATTTTACCGTCGGTTCGGGTAATCAGTTTATTACCAAGACGCCCGAGTTTGTTCCAGATGTTGAAACACCTTTTACCGAAGGTCAGCTTAAACAAAGAGATTATATTCAGAACTACGTCAGCGACCTCGATAACCTGATTATGAACAGCGGCGATATAGGAGAGGACAAGCATAACGAAACTGCCGAAAAGCTCGATTTAAGGTCAGCGGCGGACTACTGGTGGCTTCAGGAGTTTTCCTGTAACGGCGACGCCTTTCTTACCTCAAGCACTTATTTTTATAAGGAGCGGGGAGGTAAGCTCTTTCTCGGTCCGCTCTGGGACTTTGATATTGCGTGGTATTCGTTAGTCGACTCCGACGTGAATACCGCAACGGGCTTTAACAATACCCGGCTCAACTGGCTCGATAAGCTGAGACAGGACGACCCCCGGTACGTCGCGCTTCTTAAGGAGCGCTGGAACGACCCCGACGACGGCGTGAACGTCGCTCTTGACGGGATAACAAAAACGGGCGGCGTGCTTGATAAGTATAAGGCGGAACTAAGAAAGGCGTGGGAAGCGGACCGAACCCTCTGGCCCGACGAATATGAAATGTATAACGGTACCCACTCCTTTGAGGAGTATATTGAGACTCTGAGAACATGGATTGAAAAGCGCCGCGAGTGGATTAACGCTAATCTTAATAAGATAGACAGAGTTTATCATACCGTAACTTATACGGTTGACGGCGATGTTTTCAGATACGAAAGAATAAGGGATAAATCCTATGTTTACAGACCTCAGGACGCGCCCGAAAAGGAAGGCTTTGTGTTTAAAGAATGGCTGAACGAAAAAACGAACGAGCCGATTGAAAACGCGTGGATTGAGGAGGATACCGTTGCCGTTGCCGATTACGTTAAGGAAAGCGCCGAAACCCGACCGGCTGCAATTTACTTCGATACCGACGAGGCGTGGTGCGACCTGAACGAGGGAAGCTTTTTCTACCCGTCGTATAAGGTCGTTCCGTTTTCCGCTGTTGTCCGTGAGATAAAATGGAGCTCTGCGGACGAAAGCGTTGCTTATTATGACGCGGAGGACGGCTGTATTCATCTCGGTAATGTCGGCGATACGCTGATTACCGCGACGCTGAGAAACGGCGTTAAGAGGTCATGTCTCGTTCACGTTTTCGATTCCGACGTAACGCCCGGCTTTGACGTAAGCGGAATCAGCCTCGAAGAGCCGAAAAAGATAATCGAGCCCGGCGAATACGTTAAGCTGAACGCTTCGGTTTCACCCGAAGCCGTGCCGCTGAGCTTCTATTTCTTAAGCTATCTTACCGAAGATTCCGAAATAATTGAGCTCAGCGAAGAAACGGGAGTCTTTAAAGCGCTTAAGCCCGGAAAAGCAAAGGTCAGGGTAACGGCGCGCGTCGGCTGGGGCGATAATATTCCCGAATATACGCGGGAATGCGAGATAATCGTTGACCATTCTTCCGATAAAGGCACCGTTATAAAGAAGCCGACCTGTACCGCGTACGGACTTAAATCCTATAAATGCAAAATCTGCGGTCAGGTGATTAAAAGGGAAAGACTCGCTAAGCTTCCTAAAAAGAAAAACCCGATAAAAGTAAAGGGTAAAACGGTGAAAATTAAAGCTTTGTCGCTTGAAAATAAAAAGCTGACGGTTGCCCGTAAAAAAGCGGTAAGGGTAACTAAGGCAAAGGGGAAGCTCAGCTTTAAGAAGGCTAAGGGAAATAAAAAAATATCAGTCTCAAAAACGGGTAAAATCACCGTTAAAAGAGGACTGAAAAAGGGAATATATAAGATTAGAATAAGGGTAACCGCTAAAGGAAACAAAACCTATAAAAAGCGTTCGAAAACGGTTACCGTAAAAATCAGAATTATATAAAATAAAAGGCAGGTTTTCCTGCCTTTTGTTTTAGTATTTCTTAAGCTGCTCCTCGTCGAAGGTCGAAAGGAATTCGTCGTAGGTTCCCTTGCGGTCAACGAGCTTATCGCCTGAAACCTCAATAATCCTGTCCGCGACCGTCTGAACGAACTGATGGTCGTGAGAGGTGAAAAGCACGGTCTCGGGGTAGCGGATTAAGCCGTCGTT
Source organism: Eubacterium sp. (assembly GCA_024696725.1). GTDB lineage: Bacteria > Bacillota > Clostridia > Oscillospirales > Acutalibacteraceae > Eubacterium_R. The sequence continues at coordinate 9,584 of JAILGO010000150.1, forward strand.
AAGAGCGGTAATGCTTTCAAGGTCGAGATGGTTGGTCGGCTCGTCGAATACGAGTACGTTAGCGCCCGAAACCATCATTTTACAGAGCATACAGCGTACTCTCTCACCGCCCGAAAGCACGTTACAGATTTTAAGCGCCTCGTCGCCCGAGAAGAGCATTCTTCCGAGCCATGTTCTTATATCGCTTTCGTGCTGCTGGTCGGCGTCCGTGTACTGTCTGAGCCAGTCGACGAGATTGAGCTCGTTTCCGTCAAAGTATGCGCTGTTGTCGCTCGGGAAATAGCTCTGAGTCGTCGTAACGCCCCATTTGTACGAGCCCTCGTCGGGTTCAAGCTCGCCCATAATTATTCTGAACAGCGTTGTCTTTGCAACCGCGTCCGAGCCTACGAAGGCAACCTTCTCTCTCGGGTGAATAACGAAGGATATGTCGTCAAGCACCTTTCTGTCGCCGATAGTCTTTGTAAGGTGGTCGACTCTTAAAAGGTCGTTCCCGCACTCTCTGTCGGGCTTGAAGTCAACGTACGGGAAGCGGCGCGAGGAAACGGGCATTTCAAACATTTCAAGCGCGTCAAGCTGCTTCTTTCTGCTTGTAGCCTGCTTCGATTTTGCCGCGTTCGCGGAGAAACGGTTAATGAAATCCTGTAACTCCTTGATTTTCTGCTCGTTCTTCTTGTTCTGGTCGCGCATCTGGCGCTGACGCATCTGGGTATATTCGTACCAGAAATCGTAGTTACCCGTGTAAAGAGTAATCTTACCGTAGTCAACGTCGCATATATGGGTACATACTTTATTCAGGAAATGACGGTCGTGCGATACAACGATAACCGTGTTCGGGAAATCAAGAAGGAAGTTTTCGAGCCAGCTTATAGCCGCGAGGTCAAGGTGGTTAGTCGGCTCGTCGAGAAGAAGAATATCGGGATTTCCGAAAAGCGCCTGAGCGAGAAGCACCTTAACCTTAAGGTCTGAGGGAAGCTCAGCCATTTTCATAAAGTGATACTCGTCGGTAACGCCGAGCTTGTTAAGCATAAACTCTGCGTCGCTCTCTGCGTTCCAGCCGTCAAGGTCGGCGAATTCAGCCTCAAGCTCGCCGGCTCTTATTCCGTCCTCCTCGGAGAAATCGGGCTTCATATAAAGCGCGTCCTTTTCCTCCATAATCTCTATAAGCCTCGGGTTACCCATTAATACGGTCCTTACGACCTCGTATTCGTCGTAAGCGAAGTGGTCCTGCTTTAATACGGAAAGGCGCTCGCCGGGAGTAATGCCGACCTCGCCTCTGCTTGGCTCAAGGTCGCCGGAAAGCACCTTGAGAAAGGTCGATTTACCCGCACCGTTAGCGCCGATAATGCCGTAGCAGTTACCCGGTGAAAAAACAACGTTAACTCTGTCGAAAAGCGTTCTGCCGCCGAACTGAACGGAAATGTTGTTTGCCTGAATCATAATCCCAGCTCCTTAATTCGTTTAACTTCGGTGATTATAACATAAAGGCTTTGCAATTACAAGTAAAAAATAATGCTTGACAAATTAAAATAATAATATATAATATACTACAGTAAGAATATAAACTAATTGATGTGGGCTGCAAGGTCCGCACATTTTTATTGTTGGAGGGATTTTTTGGCTAAAATCAATACAGTACAGAGAGTCGAGGAAATCGTAAAGCCCTTCGCCGACGAGCTCGGTCTTACAATCTGGGACGTCACTTTTAAAAAAGAGGGCAGCGACTGGTATCTCCGTATCTTTATAGATAAGGAGGGCGGTATATCAATCGACGACTGCGTGGCTCTGACTCACGCCGTATCAAAGCCGCTTGACGAGGCGGACCCGATACCGCAGAAATATATGCTTGAAATCAGCTCCCCCGGAGTTGAAAGAGAGCTTACCCGCGACGAGCATTTTGTTCGCTTTACGGGAAGTCCCGTGTTTATAAGAACAATCCGTCCGCTCGACGGCGTAAGGGACTTTAAGGGAACGCTTAAATCGTACGAAAATAAAAAAATAACAGTTGAGCTTGAGGATGAAAGCGAGCTTACCTTTGATAAGAAGGAGCTTACCTATATCAAGCTTGACGATTTTGATATAAACGATTTCATTTAATTTAAGATAAAGAGAGGTAATTCGGAAAAATGAGTAAGGAATTTTTTGAAGCAGTAAAAATGATAGAGCAGGAGCAGGGAATTCCTGCCGACTATATGTATGAAAAAATCGCGAACGCGATTATCGTAGCGGCTAAGAACGACTATAACGGTAAGGATATCGTTCATTGCGACATCGACCCCGAAAAGCAGAAAATTAAGGTCTACGTAACAAAACGCGTCGTTGAGGAAATCGAGGACGAGGATACGGACCTTACGCTTGAGCAGGCTCAGCTTATAAGAAAGAGCGCCAAGGTCGGTAAGACGATTGATATTCCGATTAAGACTAAGAACTTCGGAAGAATAATCGTTCAGAAGGCTAAACAGGTTATCCGCCAGGGTATCCGCGAGGCTGAAAGAAATCAGATGCTCCACGAATTTCAGAGCAAGAATCAGGAGCTTCTCTCCGCTAAGGTTCTTAACGTCGACCCCGTAACGGGTAACGCTACTCTTGAAATCGGTAAGAACGTCGCCGTACTGCCCAAGAACGAGCAGGTACCGGGCGAGTACCTTGAGGTCGGCGATATAATTAAGATTTTCGTTGTCGGCGTTCACGAGGGAACGAAGGGACCGAAGATTATGATTTCGCGTACCCATCCCGGTCTTGTAAGACGCCTTTTTGAAACCGAGGTTCCCGAAATCTTCGACGGTACAATCGAGATTAAGTCGGTTTCGCGCGAAGCAGGCTCAAGAACAAAAATCGCCGTTTACTCAAAGGACGAGGACGTTGACCCCGTAGGCGCGTGTATCGGTCCGAGAGGCCAGAGAGTTTCAAATATCGTTGAGGCGCTCGGCGGCGAGAAAATTGATATAGTAAATTACAGCGAGGACCCTGCGGAATTTATCGCCGCTGCGCTCGCTCCCTCAGACGTATGCGAGGTTGAAATTCTTGACGAGGCAGCTAATTCCTGCCGTGCTACCGTACCGGACGGACAGCTTTCTCTCGCAATCGGCAATAAGGGCCAGAACGTCCGCCTTGCCGCAAAGCTTACGGGCTGGAAAATAGATATCAAGCCCGAAAGCGGCTTCTATGAGGGCTAAGCTATGAAGGCTAAAAAAACACCTATGCGTATGTGCACCGGCTGCGGCGAGATGTTCGATAAAAGAACTCTCGTAAGAGTAGTCAAGTCGCCCGACGGAGAAATCAGCCTCGACTTAACGGGTAAAAAATCGGGACGCGGCGCGTACGTGTGTAAAAATGCCGAGTGTCTTAAAAAGGCAAGAAAAAAGAAAGCTTTTGAACGGGCTTTCGGCGTTACGATAGAAGACGGAATTTATGAAATAATGCTTAAGGAAATCACAAGTGCAGAATAAATATATTAATATGCTCGGGCTTGCACGGCGCGCCGGCAGGCTTACGATGGGGCACGATATGGTGCTCGATAGTATAAGAAAAAGAAAATCAAAGCTGATTGTTTTTACCGCCGATATTTCGGAAAGACTTAAAAACGAAATGCAGCGCGCGTCAGAGCAGTATATTCCCGGGCTGTCCTGTGTTGAGATTAAAGAGGGTATGGACGACGTTCACCGCCTTCTCGGTTACAGGGCGGGCGTGATTTCCGTTAACGATATAAACTTCGCAAACAGGATTACAGAACTAATTAATCAGGAGGAAAACGAGTATGGTGATAAAAATTAAGGTTTCCGATATCGCAAAGGATTTCGGAAAGCAAAACAAGGAAATTGTTGAATTAATGTCAAAATACTGCGAAGGTCCTGCAAAAAAATCAACTTCGGTTCTTACCGAGGAAGAATTGAATATATTCTTCGACTCGTTCACCCGTGAAACGGCGGTAAAGAGCTTTGACGAATATTTTGCATCGAGAACGGCTCCGAAAAAGACGGAGAAAAAGGAAACGAAAAAGGACGAAAAGCCGAAGAGCGACTCTAAGAGCAAGAAGCATCAGTCGCAGGCAGCTATTCTTCAGATGGCTGAGCAGGCAGCGAAGCGCGCTGAGGAAAAGGCTAAGAAAAAGGCTAATCAGACGCCGCAGGCAAGGACGAAGGGCGAGGCTCGCCGTATAGATACGAGAGCTAATACTGTAGACCTTGAAAAGTACAATCAGAAGTACGAGGATATTGCTCCCGCAAGCAATTATAACGATAATCAGAAAAAGCAGAAGCTTAATCAGAAATCGAAGCAGTACAGAAAGAAAAAGCCGATTTCCAAGAAGCGCGAGACCGAGGCTCAGCGCCTTGCGCGTATCGCGGAGCAGAGAAAGAAGCAGCAGATTAAGATTTCCGTACCCGAGGAAATTACGGTCGGCGAGCTTGCTTCGCTTCTCCGTATGACCGCTACCGAGGTTATTAAGGAGCTTATGAAGCTCGGTATGATGGTAACCGTAAACGAGGTTATCGACTACGATACCGCTGAAATCGTCGGAACGGAGCTCGGCGCAAGAGTTGAAAAAGAGGTAGTCGTTTCTATCGAGGAGCAGATTATCGAGGAAGAGAACGAAAACGACGAGAACGCAATTACCCGCTCACCCGTTGTCTGCGTTATGGGACATGTTGACCACGGTAAGACCTCAATCCTTGACGCGATAAGAAATACAGACGTTACCTCAACCGAGGCGGGCGGTATTACGCAGGCTATCGGCGCGTATCAGGTTAAAACTCCGAATAACGAGGTTATTACCTTCCTCGATACTCCCGGTCACGCGGCGTTTACCGCTATGAGAGCGAGAGGTGCTATGGCTACCGATATCGCGGTTCTTGTAGTAGCCGCCGACGACGGTATAATGCCTCAGACTATTGAAGCTATTAACCACGCTAAAGCAGCGGGCGTTGAGATTATCGTCGCTATTAATAAGATGGATAAAGAGGGAGCAAACCCCGACAGAGTTA